>NZ_VDFO01000057.1:0-12597 GCF_009600995.1 Companilactobacillus halodurans
GGTACAACCGTAAAAGAATTCACAGTGCTTTAAGCTATATGACCCCTAAGCAATTCGAAGAAACCAACGGCTTCAGTTTGTTAAATTAAGAATAGAGTTCGTGTCCGAGGATTTGACTTAAGTCCAAGAAGTACCTTTAGTAAGTATGGAAAGAGTTCCAAGACGACTAGTATTGGCAGTTGAAAAAGCATCATTGAAAGTTATAGTACCATTCGATGCATCACTCTTAATAGTAGCATTACCGACAACAACTCCTTGAGAGTTATAAATTGGTAATGATGAATCCTCGTAAGCGACTAAACTATTAGGTAGTTTAAAATTTGCTGTATCTCCACTTTTAACTTGAATACCATCAGGAATACTCCAGTTGTAATTGACATGGTAATTTAGCCAAAAATAAAGGTTATCAGATGGTTTAACAGATTTTCCATTGAGATCAGTAATTGTACCATCGTTAACAGTGAGTCCAGTTACGGGAATTACTGAACTAACATTGGTTGTAGCTGTATCATCAGTTCCCCCAGGAGGACTGGTTGTGGCGGTAGAGGCTGATGAAGAAACTGTTTCAGCTAAAACTGGATGATTAGGAATAAAAAGTAATAGAAAAGTTAAAAAGAAAGTCAAAATGGTTATTAAAAGAAATGATCTTTTCATTTTCATAATTTTTATCTCCTTTATTGATAGAGGATGAGTTGCCCCAACATCACCCTTTTTATAATATTTATTGAAATGCTTGATTTTAAAAATAAATATATGAAACCCATGAAACAAAAACTTCGAAAATTAATCTGTAAACGAATCAACATCTTAATTTCGATTAAAGTATATTGTCTAGGTAATTGTAAGTAAATATAATAGACCATTTATTATTCATATGTGTACCATTAGTATTCTTAATGTATACCAATATAAATAAAGCAAATAAAATTTTTTCAAATTAAAAGGTATAATATCTAAATATTTGAGAAATTTTTATTTTTATTATAGTTAGAAACCATTTCTTATTATGGATACGATAGATAATTTGACCTTTATTTAAAATAAATTACAAAAAAACTGGTCAGTCTAATTAGATTGATCAGCTTTTATTATCTAAATTTCATGTTTTACTCTCTTTTTGATAATTATTGTTATTCCTAATACCAAACCAATGACCATTAAGATCCAACCACTCTTATTACCAGTTTGTGGGAATTTACCTTTGCCATAATCCGATGATGTTTCAGGTACTGGTGTTGTATTATCGCTATTATTATTTGGTGACAATATTTCATCAGGATTTGGTGCTGGATTTATCGCATTAGGATTTTCCGGAGCAGTTACATTTGGAACACTTGCTTCAGGTTCATTAGGGTTTTCTGGATTAATAATTGGAGTTTCTGGTTTACTTGGATTTGTTATATTAGGATTTTCCGGCTTAACAATTGGAGCTTCTGGTTTACTTGGATTTGTTACACCAGGTTTTTCAGGTTTAACGTTTGGAGAATTTGGCTTGCTTGGTTTTGCAGGGGGATTTGTTACACCAGGTTTTTCAGGCTTAACAATTGGAGCATCTGGATTACCGGGATTATTTGGTTTTACAGGAGGATTGGTTGTGCCAGGATTATTTGGTTGTTGTGGATTGCTAGGATTTTCCGGCGGTGTAGTTGTGCCAGGTGAAGATGGAGTCTTTTCATCTTTAGCTTCCAAAGTGTTAGTCAAATCCTTAGTAACAGTGAAACTAATGGGTTCTTTGTTAAGTTCATAACCATTTGGAGATGTGACTTCAATGAAAGAGTAATTTCCAGCTTCAAGGTCAGAAATTTCAATTTGGCCATTTTTGTCAGTTGTCAAACCGCTTTCGATGATTTTGCCATTGCTATCAACCAAATTGTAGATAGCGCCAGGTAGTGCTGCATTGGTAGTAGCGTCGACTTTTGTCAAAACAACTTCACCAGAATTTGAAATAGTAGTTTTGTCGATGTTGAATTTTTCCAAAACGACTGGAGTTATTTGATTTGATACAACAGTAAAATTGGTTGGAGTAGCATTCAATTCATATCCGGCTGCCGGTTTAGTTTCTATAAATGTGTATTGGCCTACAGCTAAGTCGTCGACAGCAATTTCGCCATTGCCATCTGTAACCAAGTTTTCTTTGATAACTTTTCCAGTACTATCTAACAGATTAAAGGTTGCACCAGCAATTGTTGCTTGGCTATCAGGATCAAGCTTTGTCAAAATGACTCCACCGGGATCAGGGGTATCTTTTTGATTAAAGTTTAAATCAATACTGCCGTTTAAAGGTAAAACAATATTGATTGGTGTTTGGTTGAGTTCATATCCATCAGGAGCCTTAACTTCAGTTAAAGTATAATTTCCATAAGGGAGATTTTGGATGACCAATTTGCCATCGGAATCAGTTGTGGCATTAGAAATAATTACTTTGCCTTTACTATCTTTTAATTCATATTCAGCACCGCTTAAACCATTGCCACTATTAGTGTCGGTTTTTTGTAGGGTCACGGTACCAACCTTTTGCTCGCCAGTACCGGTTGCAGAACCACCCCATGAAACTGATCCACTAACATTAAATGTGCCCTCGTTTGAAGTCATGGTAGCGTTATTGGTCCAAGTATTAGTATCGTTAGCATTAGGGGTTACTGAGACACGATAGTAAATATCAACGGCTGTTGTGACATTTCCAGGAAAAGTAATTGTTACGGTATTTCCTGAAGTTGTAACAGTTGGATTCAGCTCCTGTCCATTGCTGACAAATCCGTTTGAATTATATGAACCAGCAATTGCGGTTAGAGAACCAGGAATATATTCTTGACCATTGGCTAATGTATCAGTGATAACAACACTGTTTAAATTGTGTTCATTAGGATTAAAGGCAATATTCCAAGTCAATTGGTTAGGGATGCCGGTAGAACTATAACTTGCAATCCAGCCTAATTTGTTAAACATCCAATTTTCGCCTTGGGTGCCATTACCTGGATTGGTTCCTTTACCAATCAAAGATAAGGTTCCTTTTCGATTAGCGTTAATGTCTGAAATGGCATCATTGAAAGTAATAGTACCAAAAGATTCACCATTTTTAATGTCAACAGTACCGATTTCAACGCCACTGCCATTATAAACGGGAAATGATGTATCGCCGGCAGCAACTATACCTTCAGGTAATGTAAATTCTGCTGTATCGCCAGCGTTGATTGAAACATCATCAGCAATACTCCAATTATATTTGACGTTGAAATTCAGCCAAGTATAAAGATTATCTGAAGATTGAACAGCGTTGCCATTCATATCAGTAACCTGAGCTTCATTGCCGTTCAGGCCATTGATTTCAAGAATTGATTTTGAAGTGTCTGCAGGAGCAACAGTTGTCGAAGCGGGTGGAGAAGTGGTTGCAGCATAAACAGAATTGTTAGGCATAACTAGGAACAAGAAAGTTAGAAAGAAAGTCAGAAAAGTTATGAGAAGAAGTGATTTTTTCATTTTCATAAATTCTTATCTCCTTTCTTAAAAAAGGGGGCTAACGGGGATTTTTTTGGTTTAAATAGATCTCTGGATTTTGTTTCATAATACTAAAGCAAGAAATAAATTTAAGGTTAAGCTTGTTTCAGTTAGCCCGCTTTTGTACTAATTGGAACAATCAATATAGAAAATCAATTTGAACTACGAATGGATTTCCTAATTGCAATTAAATTATATGACAAAAATGAGTAAGTGAATATAATATACCATTAATTGTTAATGACTATACCAATAGTATTTATAAGTGTATACCAATTACGGAAATGCAAGGAAAAAGGCCTTCAAATCGATAGACAAATGGTTAATTTGGTTAGAAAAGATTGCATAAAAAAGCTGGTCGGTCGATTGGGGCTGATCAGTTTTTTGATAAGAGATTGTAGAATTGAGTTACACAAGAGACGATGAGTTATGTTAACTGTCTCAAGTATCATTCTCTTTTCTTTTGAATGATGATTCCAATCGCTAAGATCAAACCAATTACCATCAAAATCCAACCACTCTTATTGCCAGTTTGTGGGAATTTACCTTTGCCATAATCTGAAGATGATGCAGGTATTGCTGATGCACTGTTACCAGTGTTATTTGGTGATAATGCTTCATCGAGACTTGGTGCTGGATTTATTGCATTTGAGTTTTCAGGTACTGCAATATTTGGCTTTGTAATAGGATTTGTTTCGCCAGGTATTACTGATTCTTCAGGATTAAAGACTGGAGCTTCTGGTTTACTTGGAATTGTTGCACTAGGTTTGCCAGGTTTCTCAGGGTTAGTGCTTGGAGAATTTGGTTTTACAGAAGGATTACTTGTGTCAGGGTTATTAGGTTTTGAAGGTTTATTTGGAAGACTTGGTTCACTTGGAGTTGTTGTACCAGGTTTGTTAGGTTGTCCAGGTGTACCAGGATTTGGTGTAACTACGCCAGGGCTATTTGGTTGTTCAGGAGCACCAGGATTTGGTGTAACTGTACCAGGATTGCTTGGTTGTCCAGGATTACTTGGATTTTCAGGTGTTTCTGGTGCGGATGGCACTTTGTCATCAGAAGCATTTAAGCTATTGCTCAAGCCTTTGACAACTGTGAAACTGATAGGTGTTGCATTAAGTTGATAGCCACTAGGAGCTGTAACTTCAACAAAGGAGTATTCACCAGCTTCAAGGTTAGGAACTGTAATCTGACCTTTTTCATCAGTTGTTAGATTGCTTTCGATTATCTTTCCGTTGGCATCTAATAAGTTGTAAATAGCTCCAGCAAGAGGTGTGTTAGCGGAAGAATCAACTTTTGTCAAAACTACGTCGCCAGTATTAGAAACAGTAGCTTCAGCAACGTCGAATTTTTCTACATTGACAGGAGTTGTTTGACCAGCAACAATAGAAAACTCGATTGGTGATGTGTTCAAGATATATCCAGAAGCTGGTTCTGTTTCAACAAATGAATATTCGCCAGGGTCTAAGTTGTCGACGTCAAATTCGCCAGATGTATCTGTAACCAATCCTTCTTTGATAACTTTTCCAGTGCTATCTAATAAATTGAAAGTTGCACCAGAAATTGTGTCCTTAGTGTCAGGATCAACTTTTTTAAGAACAACTGCTCCTGTCTTTGAAACATCAGGTTGTGAATAAGATTTTTCAACAGGACTATTTTCAGAACCGGATATTGTAAAGTTGATTGGAGTAGAGTTTAGTTGATAACCATCTGGAGCTTTAACTTCTGTAAATGTATAGTCTCCGTCAGGGAGGTCATAAATTTCTAATTCGCCGTCTTCGTCAGTTTCAGCATTGGAAATAAGAACTTTCCCAGTGCTATCAGTCAATTCAAATTCGGCACCTGGAAGTGCAACTCCAGAAGAAGCATCAACTTTAGTTAATGTAACGAGGCTACCACTAGCGTCACCACCGCCGCCGCCACTGCTACCTTGATACCAAGAAACAGAAGCGTCAATAGTATTAGTGCCTTCATTAGATGTCATAGTGGCTGAATTTGTCCGAATGTTAGTAATTTTATCAAATGGAGAGGGAAGTGAAACACGATAAAAGATATCGACAGCTGTCGTAACGTTACCGGGGAAGGAAATTGTTATTTGATTTCCAGAAGTTGTGACAGTTGGGGTTAGGGCTTGTCCATTATTGACAAATCCGCTTGGACCATATGAACCGGCGATTGCAGTTAAGGAACCAGGAATATATTGTTGATTGGGGCCTAGAGTATCAGTGATGACAACGTTGTTTAAATTGTGCTCATTGGGATTAAAAGCGACATTCCAGGTTATTTGGTTAGGAAATTTATAAGCGCCATACCCAGATATCCAACCATTTTTATTGAGCATCCAATTTTCACTATCAGAAGTGCTGTCTGACACAGTACCTTTTGTAGCTAAAGATAGAGTTCCAGTGCGACTGGCACTTGTATCAGCTAGCGCATCGTTGAAAGTTATCGAGCCATTTGCTTCACCATTTTTGATGACGGCTGTACCAACTTCAACGCTGCTGGAGTTGTAGACTGGAAACGATAAGTCTTCAGAAGCAACTAAACCATCAGGAAGTTCAAAACTAGCTGTATCTCCAGCCTTAACTACGACTCCATTGGGGATACTCCAGTTATAGCTGACATTGTAATTTGATGAGGTGGGGAAATTACCAGGTGCTTGAACAGTATTGCCATTAGAATCTGTAATTTTCGCATCACCAGCACTTAAACCAGCTAAGGAAAGAACTGATTCATTTCCGTTGTCAGATAAGGTCCCAGGAGGACTAGCTGTGTCGGTGGAAGCCGATGTTGAAATAGACGAAGCTGCTAAGACAGAGCGACTAGGAATAAATAAGAACAAGAAGGCTAAAAAGAAAGTCAAAATTGTTATTAGAAGAAGAGATCTTTTCATTTTCATTATTATTATCTCCTTTATACAAGGGATGAGTTAAATGATTCATCCTTTTCAAAAATACAAACTAAAATCTTAAATCAAAAATATAGAAATTCAATTCCGATAAATTAAATTGATTTTCTAATTTCGGTTAGAGTATATGGCCTTAAAAACGGTAAGTAAATATATTAGACCATTTATTATTTAATACTGTACTAATGGTATTTATCATGTATACCAATGTGCAAACAAAGTAAACAAAAAAGGCCTTCAAATCAGTAGACGAAATATCTAAAAATTTGAAGGCTCTTTGCTTGCTTAAACGAGTGAATGTTCTGCTGACTCTTTAGTAAAATCAATTTCATTGAGATGAGATTTTCTTTTAACGAAGAAGAGAATACTCAAAATTGAAAAAATAATTGTAATGCTTATCAATATCAAAATTTCAGATTTAGCTGAATCTCCAATCATGAGAGTTTGACGAAGACCGTTGACAGAATAAGTCATTGGTAGATAAGGATGGATTGAATTAAAGAAGTCATTTGATAGCTGAATTGGATAAGTTCCAGCTGAACCACCTAATTGAAGAACTAAGAGAATCATACTTAAGAATGCTCCAACTTTTCCTAAAACTAGGTTGAGCCAGTGAACAATTGACATAAAGGCAGCTCCAGTACAAAAAATCATCGCAAAAGTTTCAAATGGTTTAACAGGGGCTAAGCCATTAATAGCTATCAATAATAATAAAGCAGCAATACTTTCGCCTAGAACGAAGATGCCAGTGACACTATTTTTGCTTAACCACCAAGAAAAACCAGTGTGAGGGAATTTTCGAGGAGTGTAGCTATCAAAGATTAAATTAAATGCTAAAGCACCAACGAAGAGTGAAACAGATAACATATAAGGAGCCATACCAGTTCCGTTATTTGGAGCTGTGTCACGCTCTGTTTGTTTAGTTGTCGTGGGTTTTGCTAATTGAGCATAAGTTAGTTTAGTTGCCTTGATATCTGATTTTTTGGCGCCATCAACTAATTTAGCAGTTAATTGTTTGCTACCGTCTGTGACCTGATCGATTCCTGAACCCATTTGAGATGAACCAGAACTCAAAGTTTGAGCACCAGAGGCGATCTGGTCGGCACCACTAGTTAATTGAGCTGAACCAGATGATAATTCTTGGCCCTTAGAGTTAAGCTGCGAGACACCGGAATTTAGTGTGTCGGCACCATTAGCCAGTTGATTGACACCAGAAGTTAAACTGGGCATCTGTGAATCCATCGAGTCGATACCGCCTGTCAAAGTATTCAGACCAGCTGTCAGAGTGTTGCTATTATTTGCCAGTTGATTGGAACCAGAACTCAATTGGTTAGTTCCTGAAGCAAGCTTTTTCGAACTAGTATTGACGGTACTGATACCGGAGTTTAGTTGGCTCATGCCAGAGGTTGCGTTACCTAGCTGTGTCGTCAGCTCTTGTGAACCATTGGCTAATTGGGAAATCGCCGTCGACAATTCGTCTTGCGAAGCTGTCAAAGGTTGAGTTAAAGCGTTTATTTGTGTTGAAACATTTGCTTGGGTTTGGAAAAGATTGTTCAAATCAGTACTTAAGGATTGGGTCAACTGACTGAGATTTTCACCGTTAGAATTATTGACCGTGTCCATGATGGCAGCTTTTTGAGCTGCAGTTAAACCTTGTTCGTCAGCAACTTGTGAGACCTTGGAACTTAAATCTGAGTTGTTCTGATTAGAAACGGCCTGTTGAAGTTTGGTCAAATCATTTTTGATAGTTGTTGCTTGTTGACTATTATCATTAGCTAATTGATTTTTTAAACTGTCGATGGATGAATTGAGTTGCGTATTGCTGCCGTTTAGACCAGAGCTAACTTTTTGAAGATTGCTGGTTAATTCTTGACTAGCCGAGTGAATCTGATTCAGACCAGAATTCAGTGTATTAGAACTATTAGCGAGTTGATCAGTACCATTGCTTAACTTGCTGCTACCAGAATTTAAAGTTTGAATTGAAGAGTTCAGTGTTGCCACACCTGAAGTGTAGCTCTGCAAACCAGAATTCAAAGCTTGACCTCCAGATGTTAATTGGTCAACGCCAGATGATAAGGTACGTGATTTGTTATTAAGTTTTTGTAAACCATTATCCAAGGTGTTAGAACCACTTGCTAATTGATTGACACCTTGTAAGTATTGGTCAATACCTTGATTTAAAGTACTTGTACCGTTAGAAAATGTTAATGAACTAGCAGATAAAGTATTTAATCCTTGAGTGATTTGCTTATTAGCATCAAAAACTTTTTGATTACCATTAGCTAGCTTTTGACTACCTTTAGCTGCATTATCCATACCAGTTGAAACTTGCTTGATTGATGCAAACATAGTTTTAGCGTAGGTTTTAGTGACTTGATCAGAAACAGAAGCAGCGGCTTCTTTTGCAGATGAAGCAGTCATTTTAGAAGCTGTGAAATTATGACCAGCACTGGTCTCGTAATTAAGAACCATTTTTTGAGGTTTCTTGTTTAATAAGGTAGTGGCATTTTGGGAGAAGTTTTTTGGGATAGTGATAGTCATATAATATTTACCATCACTGAGTCCTTTTTTAGCTTTAGCTTTAGAAGAAACAAGTTGAAAATCCATTGCATTCGATTTCTTTAGACTTTTGGCTAAGTCATGACCAACTTTTAACTTGGTACCTTGATAATTGGTATCTTTATCATTATTAACGACTGCCACAGGGAGGTCTTTTAGTTCTCCATATGGATCCCACATTGATTTTAAAAATGTTACCGAATAAATCGACGGGATGAAGATCATTACTATAAAAGAAATCAACAGTAACTTGTGCTTTATAAGATACTTCCATTCTTGTTTAATCATTGCTTTACCTCTTAGTGAAATATGTTATAGTTGCTTTGAAAAATAATACTCAACTGTGGATTAAATGATAAACGATTATTATTTAAATTCCACAACATAAATACACAAAGTGTGTAATAACTTGAAATTATTTGAAAAGGAATAAAAAAATGAAAAAAGTTGATCGTCGAGTTCAAAAAACTAATCAAGCATTACAACTGGCATTTCAAAAGATGACTAGAACAACTAGTTATCGGGACATTACGGTTAAGTCTTTGACGCAAATGGCCCAAATTAATCGCAAGACGTTTTATCTACACTATGATTCAATCGATGATTTTTCTAACACGTTTGTCAACGATATCGCCGATAAATTATTGAAATTAATTACGGAAGAGCCTTTAGCTGATAAGTTGTTAGAACCAGGGTATATTTTTAATAAAATTTTTGACTTCTTTCAAGAATCACGAGAATTTTATGCTTTCATGATGACTTCAGTAGATTACAGCTTTTTAGCACGTAAAGTGGAAGTTAAACTTGCTCAAGGATTTTCAGCTGCTTTATATGAAACTTTTGATATTTCAAAGGTAGATGCTTATATTTGCGCTAATTTCTTGGTCAGAAATACATTGATGCTCTTTCGGCTTTATAATGGCGGGCAAGTTAAGCTTAGTAAGGCAGAATTTCGTGATAAATTGGCGCGTTTAAATTCTAGCGGCTTGAGTTCCTTTATTGATGCCACTCGTAATGTTAGAAAATAATTTTTATTTAGGTTAAATACAAATCGTCAAAAAAGCGCTATCATTATATTAGTTGTTAGATTGAAAACTTTTTCACATCAATGAAATTATGCTCTGAATAACTAAAAGATGAAGGGAGTGAATTGAATGGAGCTAAAACAAAATTTGAATCAGAAACAAGTTCAGGGATTGACCTTAACGCAAGGGATGCGTCAGTCAATTTTGATTTTGCAATCAGATGCGATTGATTTAGCTGATTATTTAAATGAACAAAGTCTGAGTAATCCCTTATTCGATGTCCATGTGAACTTGGATATGCCTTTTGTCGATAGTGGAAATAATACGTCGTATCAAATCAAAGATGAACAGCAATCACTCTTTGAATATTTGCTTGATCAAGTTCAATTGACAATGCGTAAGACGCCACTACGTGATTTAGTAGTTTATTTAATTGAACAATTGGATCCTAATGGCTATTTGACTGTGACTGATGATGAAATATATCAAGAAGTCGACGATATAACGCCAATTATGCTGTTGGATGCTAAAACACTTTTGCATCAACTCGATCCTCCTGGGATTGGGGCAAAAAACTTACAAGAATGTCTCTATTTACAAGCTGAAGCAGATAATTCCAATAAAGCTGTTATGTCAATGTTGAGCGATAATTTTGAATTATTCGTCAAACATGAAGGGAAACAACTAAGACATGCTCTACATCTTTCAAACGCTGAATTGCAAAAAGATGTTGATTTTATCCAGACGCTTTCAGCTAATCCAGGTCAACGTTATACTTCTGAAGATGAACAATATGTTGTTCCGGAATTGCAAGTTAGAAAAAATCACGACAAATTAACTTTATCAGTCACCAAGTATGGTCAGCCGCAATTGATTTTTGCCGAGGAGACTTATGATAAGTTGGAGAAGTCGACTGATGACGATGTCAAACGGTATATTCACAATAAACTACATCAATACAAGACTTTGGAATATAATTTGCAGCGTCGTATTGAAACTATCTCAATTATTGGTCGATGTATCGTTAAAGCTCAGTATCAATTCTTTATGCAAAACACGAAAGCTCTCGAGCCATTATTGATACGTGATGTCGCACAGAAATTGCAACTGAGCGAATCAACTGTAAGTAGAACTATCAATGGAAAATATATTCAAACTGATTTTGGGATTTATGAATTAAAAGATTTCTTCTCTCGCCGTAGTAAAGTTACTGTCGGTACGGAAAAATCTGTTGATCAAGTCAAAGTTAAAATTAAAAGTATTTTGGAAAATGAAAATCGTCATAAACCTTTAAGCGACCAAAAAATTTCTAATATGCTGGTCAATGATGGTTTGAAGATTGCAAGAAGAACTGTTGCTAAATATCGTGAACAATTAGGATTTCCTGCCACTAGTCGGCGGAGAATTTAACGAGTAATCAAAAATGTCATATTTTGTTAAATATGGCTTTTTTTTGTATCTTCTTTTCCTTTTGGCATAAAAAATTTGTATAATATATTAACTAAAGGGGAATAGATGATATGAATATTGGACAACTGATCAATCAAATAGTTCTAATGTTTTGCCTAATGTTAATTGGGATTTTAATCAATAAATTAAAATTTATGCATTCGCAGACATCTAGCGATTTAACGAATGTTTTATTGTACATTGTGTCGCCGTGCTTAATTATCAACGCTTTTGAGCAACCTTATTCTGGAGATAGGATTCACCAGTTTCTTTTAGCCGCAGCCAGTGTGATAGTTTTATATGTTTTAGAAATTATTATTGCTAAATTAGTTTTTGGACGGTTGAATGATAAAAATTTGAGTCGGATTACGCAATACGGGAGTATTTATTCCAATGCAGGATTCATGGGTATTCCCTTGATCAGTTCTTTATTTGGGTCTCAGGGAGTATTCTTTGCGGTCGTTTCTTTAGCTGCATTCAATATTTTTAGCTGGACTCAAGGCGTGTCCTTGTTTAAAAATGAAGAAGTATCAGTTGAAAAAAATAATTGGTGGGAAATTTTGTTGAATCCTAATATTATTGCAATTATTGTTGGAGCGATTTTATTTGTTTTTTCTATCAAAATTCCAGATATTCCTAATCAAGTAGTTAAATATGTTGGTTCTGTCAACACGCCGTTGTCAATGATTGTTATTGGTAATAGTTTAGCTAATATCAAATTTACTAAGGACATGTTGAATAAAGAAATTGGGCTGACGATAGTCTTGCGTAATTTGTTATTCCCAATTATCGGGATATTCATTTTGAAATTAATGGGTGTAACTGGCATTGCTTTTTATACAACGATTGTTATGTCAGCTTGTCCAGCCGCAGGTTTAGTAGTATTGTTCACTTTGCAAGCAAAAGGGGATGCAGCACCGGCAATTTCTTTGATGAGCTTGTCTACTATTTTAAGTTTGATTACTATTCCTTTAGTATTTGGAATCGGTGGATTGATTTGATATTTTGAATTTAGATAGTAAAAACCCTTAACCGACTTTTTTGGGCTGTACGATAAATAAAGTTGATAGGTATTTTGCCATCAACTTTATTTTTGTATACCATTTATTAGTAATAACCATTTAAGAACACCAAAAAAGGACACCATTCATGCCCTTTAGATGT
>NZ_VDFO01000058.1:0-12215 GCF_009600995.1 Companilactobacillus halodurans
TAAGCGTATCAATCTTCAAATTTTTTGGCTCCGAGCAAGCTCGTCAGCCAAATAAAAAACAGCTAGACCAATTATGATCTAACTGCTTATGTAAACTGCCATCAACTTAATTTGACGAACAGCCTTTAAAAATGGCTAATTTTTTTAAACCATTGTGTAAATTAATTGCATCCCAAGGCATATGTTCAGCAATTGATAACCCTACTAAATCAGAATTTGTGCTGACATCTTCCAAGACACGTAAAACTTGAGACAGTTTCATTGAACCAATAGCTGCTCCAAAATTATCTCTATCTAATCCTGGTTCCGCGGGCAAAATTGAGCGAAAATCATTAGGATCTAAGACATCTAAATCTAAATGAATGGCAATATGCTTAATTTTCTTGGATACAAGCCATTCGAGAATCTTTTGGCTATCAGTTACTAATTCATCTGGTGTAACGTAACTCATTTTAAGATCATTAACCATTTTATCCATAGGACGCAAATCATTGTATTTTAATCCAGCAAATAAAACTTTATCAGAAGAGATAGGATTCTTTACTTGATTGTTAAATTTAGAAGCGCCCTTTTGCAGTAAGTTAGCTACAACCATTTCATGAATATGACGTGAATCATCAGTATTAGAAATATCTGGATGAGCATCTAACCATATTACACCAAAATCATCTGGATATTTACCATGTAAGTAATCAAATGGGGCTTCAGAAATTGAACAATCGCCACCTAAAGTAACTACTCTTTGAGGATTTTTAACTGTTAAAGTATCATAAGTCGTTTGCATTTGATTTAATAAACTAGATTCGCCGTCAATCTCTTTATTGTCTGTTTCGGCAACGTCAGATACAGGAATTCTAATAGTTTCTGACTGTGAACTTTCTGGTACTAAGGCTTCTAAAATTTTAGCCCCCATTTGGTAATTGGGATTCATCCCACCTTGCCATTGTGGTAAAACGATTCTTAGATTCTCTTCCATAAGCAACCTCCACTATATTTATAAATCGGAAATTATCGATATTAAGTTTTAAAAACAAAAGGAACTAATTACAGTTCCTTTGTAATAAATTGGCCCAATGCTTGAATGTTTTTCTCATCACGTCGATAGTAAGTCCATTTGCCATGACGTTCTGAAATCAATAATCCACAACTTTGAAGATCACTTAAGTATTTTGAAACAGTTGATTGTGCAAGACCGGCTCGTTTGACAATATCTGTCGCACAAATACCACCCTTTTCTTTCATCATAAATTGCACAGTTTCACAGGATACCGAAGTAATCTCTTTTTGAGGATTTTTAAGCCATTGTAAAATATCGAGTCTTGTTTGATTAGACAGTGCTGAAAACAGCTTTGCATTAATTTCCATGTTTCTATTATATTCATATTTTGCGATTTGTAAATAGGTTTTTAAAAATTATTTTAATTATTATTTTTCACTCAGTAAGTCTTTTAATGGCATCTGATAATCGAGGCAATGGCTGACCAATTACTTTATCAAAAGTAGTTTGGTCGGCTTTTTCTTCGCCATTGTTACCTTTTGAAGTATAGGTCTGATAAGCTTTTGTCAGCATAATTTGTTGTGGCTCAATTCCAGCTTCTTGTAATTTCGATTCAAATTCAGTTGCTGAAACTTGTTTAATGTCTAGCTTTTCTCCAAGCGCCTCTTGAGTTGCTAAACCTAATTCTTGATAAGTCACTGGTTTCCTAGAAAGACTTAAAATTTCCTGGTCACTTGGATGAGTGATCACTTGAGCGCCAGCTTTGGCATATTCTGCTTTCAAAGCAAAAGAAGTTTTACCTTTATCAGAAAAGTATAAGAATTGTTTAGTCTTCTTAGCGTAATCGAACAAGGCTTGACTGATTTCCAAATACCAACTGTTACGTAAGAATGTGTGAGCAATTCCAGAATCTTTTATCCATCGTTCCGTTTCAGCATGATTGATTTCTAAGCCGAATTTGAAGAATTGTGGATCCAAAATACTAGTATAAGCAATGTATTTAACTCCATTATAAACAGCCGCATCAACAACATTTTTTTGAATATTGGGAATTGCTACGGAAACAAACAATAAGCGGTCAATGCCCTTTAAGGCTGATTTCATTGAGTCTAAATCAGAAAAGTTCCCAATACGAAGGTTGATACCATGTTTCTTCAAGCCGGCACCCTTCTTCTCGCTTCTTACTAATCCATATAGATTATCATTGGGAGCTAATTTTTGAAGATATTGGAGCGCATCGTGACCATATCCACCATTAGCACCAGTTACCATTATGTTCATATATAATTCTCCTCATCATTGTTTATTCTTATATCGCAAATACATTGTAAAGGGCAAATCATTGTCTTTCACTAGATAAAAATATTATTATGTATAATAACTAGATAAATAATAGGTTTTATATAAAATAAGTCCGGTATAAATGAGGTGAAACCTTTGGCTTTAAAAAATCAAACGAAATTATTATTTGCTAAAAAATTTGAAGAAATGCTGCAAACTACCCCACTCGATAAACTTCGCGTCGTTGATCTCTGCAAAGAATGTAATACGATTCCCCAAACTTTTTACTATCATTTTCATGATAAATACGAATTAGTGGCTTGGATTTTTATAAATGATTTTTCACTAACTTACTTAAAGATGGGTTCTAAATACTCGATTGAAAGTATTATCGAAAATTTGCAACAGATGGAAGAACATAAATTGTTTTATCAAAAGACTTATCTTGGCAATTATCAAAATTCCATCAACCAATATATTCAAGATTTTAATATCAAAACAGCACTGGCTGCAATCAAAGCCAATACACCGGAAAAGGAAGTTTCAACTGAACAAGTACTGGCTATCAAGTATCATTCTTATGGCATGATGGGACTATTCAAAGAATGGCTCCAAGATTCTAAACAAGTTACCATCCCCCAATTAGCAAAATTCCAATACAGCCACACGCCGAAATTTTTAACTACAGCTTATCAAAATTACGATTTTAAATGTTTGAAATAGAAAGGAAGTCTCAAATTGGCTTTTAACACACCATTAGCTGACCAAATGCGACCTCAAAAACTATCAGAAATGGTCGGACAAAAAGAACTCTTATCACCTGGTCAACCACTCCGCCAAATCATCGACCGTCACGTCAACATCCCATTATTATTATGGGGACCACCAGGGACTGGAAAAACCACTTTGGCACAGATTATCGCTCGAGAATATAAATATGCTTTTGCTTCATTTAATGCCTCAATTGACAATAAGGCTAAATTGACGCAATTGATCGACCTTTATCCTGAACAATCCTTTGTGCTCTTGATTGATGAAATGCATCGAATGACGACGACTTTACAAGATTTCTTACTGCCTTATTTAGAAAATGGTCATATCATGTTAATCGGTTCGACGACTGAAAATCCAGTTATGTCCGTCGTACCGGCTATTCGGTCGAGAAGTCAGATTTTTGAATTCAAGCCTCTTACGCAAAAAGACATTCAGACGATGCTAAAAAAAGCTGTGACACAAATTTATCAATTAACGGACGAACAGATTGAACCTAAAGCCTTGGAACTAATAGCTATTTCAGCTGATGGCGACTTGAGGATTGCCCTGAATACTTTGGAGACATTGCACGCTATCAATCCTGACAAATTAACCGTTAATGACGTGAAAAAGTTTGCCCAGCAGCAGCATTTTAATTACGACAAAAGGGCTACTAAACACTATGACTATCTGGCCGCCTATTCTGATTCAATGGCTGGTTCCGATACAGATGCAGCTTTGTACTATTTAGCAGTTTTATTGAAGAATAATGACATCAAATCAGTTGTCCGGAGACTTCGGGAAATCCCTTATACCTATATTGGTCTGGCTAATCCTCAACAAGTCACGCAAATCGTCGTAGCTGCCAATCAAGCTGAAAAGGTTGGAATGCCTAAGGCTAAATATCCCTTGATGTTTGCGACGATGCTGATGTGCATCTCTCCTAAATCTGGCTCTTTTGATGAAATTTGGGAAAAGTTGGATGAAGATACAAAACATCCTAATGAACATCCCATGCCTAGAGGCTTACGAGATATGCATTATAAGCATTCTAAAGAGATTACTGGTGGAGGCTTGATAGAATCTCCTTTTCAAGCACCGCATCAGATTGCTCAGCAAAATTATATGCCTAAAGGTTTGACCGGAAAACGCTATTACTATCCTAAGGATAATCAAAATGAGAAAAAATTAGGTGAGCAGTATCTCAAATTACACCGTTTGATTTATCAAGAAAACTATAAAGATTAAAATAACCAAGCAATCTTAATTTTATAATGATTGCTTGGTTATTTTTACTCATTATTATTACTATCGATTTTTATCATCATTTCAATGAATTTATTGACAATTGTTGGGACTTTACGTTGTTTACTCCAAATCATTTGTTGATAGATTGGTTTGACATTATCTATTTGTAAAAATTTCAAAGTTTTTGTTTCACCGACAAAAGCCCCACTAGCACACAATGGATAAGCAGTTTCATTGTCCGTTAAATATAAAGAATTGGAAACTAGGTTTTGTATGCCAACTAAGTTGAGCTGACTAAAAGAAATACCTAATAACGTTTTCATTTCCGATTGCATAATATTGTTACGGGTAATAAATAATGGCAATTTGAGTAAATCAGCCTTTTTAATACTAATTTGTTCTGGAAAACGCTTCTTTGGAACAACTACACCCCATTTATCAGTTAAATTAAGGTCTTTAGAATGGTATTTGATAGTTTCACTCGGTTTTAAAACTATTCCCAAATCTAATAAACCTTGATCCAACCTTTCTTGAATATCAGTACTGTCTAAATCATATAATTCAAACTTTACTCCTGGATATTTTTGATGATACTCTTTGATCACTGAAGCTAATAATTGTGCTGCATTCGCTTCAATGCACCCAACAGCGATTGTACCCACAATATCATTTTCAACTTGCTTGACTCTTTGTTGAGAACGTTCAATCATTTTAATAATTTGCTTAGCATCGTTTTGAAATTCTAAACCTGCTTTGGTCAAAATCATTTGGTGCTGCTCTCTGGTGAATAGTCTGGTCCCCAATTCATCTTCTAAAGATTTGAGTTGGCGACTTAGCGTGGGCTGAGTGATATGTAACTCTCTAGCAGCTTGGGAAATTGTCCCCAGTTGTGCAATCGTTAAAAAATATTTTAATAATCTCGTTTCCATGATTTTATCACCTTTTTATGCAAATATTGAATACTAATGTAATCAATATAAGTATTTTACATAAATAATTTTCTCTCTTACTATAAAAGTAGTCAATAAATATGAGGAGAAAGTAAATTAAGGAGTAATATATGAAAATTTACGATATGAATTCAGAAGAATACAAAGACAACGTGAAAGAAAGCGTTCGTTCCAAATCGCTTTGTTTTAAAATCAATAATCTTGATCCAAACGATCCTAAGCTTCGTAATTATTTGGACCAATTGTTTGAAAATCGTTTACCAGAAAATAGTACGATTTGGACTCCAACTCAAATCGACCGAGCTAATAAAATAAACATTGGTAAGAATGTCTTCATTAATCACAGTCTGATAACTATTGCCTTAGGTGGCATAACAATTGAGGATAATGTCCAGGTTGCCCCTGGAGTAACAATGTTAACAGCTAATCATGATATCGAGAAAATGAACATTCTTAAAACAGCTCCAATAACAATCAAAGAAGGTGCTTGGATTGGAGCTAAGGCTGTTCTTCTTCCAGGTGTGACAATTGGTAAGCATGCAATCGTTGGTGCTGGCAGTGTGGTAACCAAAGATGTAACTGAATATACCGTCGTCGGCGGGAATCCTGCCAAAGTAATTAAAACTTTAAAATAATATTAATAAAACGGGCCATACTTTTAATGAGTATGGTCTTTTTCGTTGATATTATTTTTAAAAGAATGACTCCCTGGAGTTAGTTTAATTTGATAATAATCAAAATTTGAGCACTCTGATATTAAATTTAAATTAACTGCATCAATTTTCTTTAATCTAAGTGTAGCTGACTGATTTACAGGAATAGTAACTTTCAAATCAGTTAACTTACTTCCATCAGAGAACCAACTGACCTTTATCAATCCATAGACTGAATCAAATGAACCATCGACTGAAGTGATACGAGTTTGATCATTATATTGCTTACTACGGTCGATTTCTGGAGCAATGATAATATTTTCAGTAGCTTTACTTGGATCAACTTTTATACCTAAAAGGTTTTTGTACAACCATTGAGCGATGGAACCATACGAATAGTGGTTAAACGAATTCATTGCCTCAGCAGAAATTCCTTTTTCTTTAGTATAAGAATCCCATCTTTCCCAAAGAGTCGTAGCACCATTTTTCACAGCTAAAAGCCATGATGGATTATCATCGCTGAGCAAAAGATCGTAAGCCAGATTATCTAGCCCTACTTCGCTCAAAACAGGCAATAAAACATTTATTCCTAAAAAACCGACGGATAATGATTTTTTAGGCATATTTTTTCTAAACTGTTGTCCTTTATTTTCTATAACTTGTTGTAAAACCTGGATTGCAGAATTTTTTTGTTTTTCATTAGCATAAAGTTTTAATTTTAAGAACCATAACAGACCTGTCTCTGAGTTATCGACAAATTCATAGCCTTGAAAAGACTTATCTACGTCGTCAGCTGTTTTTGTCAGTAAAGTGAACTTATCATCTTTTTCCAAGACATATTTATCTTGGATAAAACTTTTTATAGTGGAAAATAAATTTTTATAGGCTTTAGTATTTTCAATATTACCAATGACTTGTGACATCATGACCATTAATTTAGCTGTATAGGCACGATAAATGAGATTCATAAATGGTGTGGAAGCTGGAGCATATCCTAACCAGTCACCAAAGATATGATCATCATAATTAGTCTTCTCACTGTCTAAATCACCAATAAGATGCATATAATTATCCATTTGATCGTAATACATAGTGATAAATCGTTTATCACCAGTAAACTTATATAATTTCCAAGGCAAAATCACACCAATATCAGACCAACCAGAGGCTTGTGCATTAGCCAGTTTAGGGAAAAACGACATCGGCATAATAGCCTTATAAGCAAAACCAGATTCTGTCTGATTGATAACTCTTAAATAATTTTTTAAAAATGACACACTGTCGAATCCAATTAAACCACTTGCTGCAAAAACTTGAGCGTCAGCAGTCCAACCGCCTCTTTCAGCACGATTTGGCGAATCGATTGGAATGGAAAGATAATTTGATTGCTCTCCAAATTGAATATTTTTGACCAGACGATTTATTTGCGAATTATTAGTCTTTAAATCAGCTGTTTTAGTAGTTAACGAGCTAACTGGTACTTGATAAATTGATTTTACAGTTACCGGATTGTCACTTTCGACTTCAACGTATCTGAATCCATGAAAGGTCCATTTAGCATTGTAAGTATGTTCTTGATTATCAGTCGTCAAGAATACTTCTTCTGATTTGGCATCCCCACCAATTTCTGAAATCAAATTACGGTGATGCAACGAATTCTTTGGTCCATCGCTCCCCGTTTTCTCTTCAACGTTGCCTCGACCATCATTAAGTATTTCACCAGTCTTAAATTTAACTTTGGTTGGTTTAGATGTATTGGATTTAAAAGTAATCAATAAAGTTGCCGCCATATTTTGACCAAAATCAAATAATAGTCGCGTATTATCCTTTGCTATCAATTGATAAGCTTGAACTTCGTTTAATTTAACCTCACCAAGTTCTAACTGGACATTTGAAATAACTTCATCTGCTTGATAACTATTAACAGAAATTGGAGCATTTTTTTGGTTTAGAAATTCATAAGCCTTAGCACCATGACTTGGCGTTAAATTTTGTTGCAATTTCTTTTGATTGACTTTAGGTTCAATAACTGACTTTAGCTTGCTATTTTTTAAACTAAAATCGATGATTTCTCCATTATAGATATCGTTGTCGACGTGACTATATTGGTCATAAAATTTCCAATCTTTAATATCATTGGTGGTAATGACTTGCTTTTGCCCATTAGCATAAGAAATAATCAATTTAACAATCAAAAGTGGTCGTTTAATATTATCCTCAAATAAATCTTCATAGTTAGAAAATTGAGCAATCTTACCGAGGAAGTAACCTTTTCCAATCGGAATCTTTAAGTCGTTATCAGACTCAAGGTAAGATTTTACATCGTAAGCTTGGTAATTGATTTGGGTGTGATAATCAGTCCAACCAGGATTCAAAATTTCAACTAAATTATCTTGATCGTGTTGAATATCCTTTTGATTAATCAAAACATCATAAGATCCTAGACCAGAGATATAAAGAACGGCTGAATCGATATTTTCAATCCGTTGGTTCAACTTGAAGTCACGTGTAAAAATGGGCAACGAAGACTCATTATCGGAACTTAAGAAACGAATCTCGTCAAAACAAGCCTTAGTGAAAAATTTCTGTTGCTTCGATACAATCAAGTTACCGCGATTATCTCTAATTTTAACTTGCCAAAAATAAATTCTTTCAGAATTTAACAAAACATCTTCAAATTGATTATTAATCGTTTGAGAACTTTTGATATCCGGACTGCTCCAAATTACGTTTTTCTCATCAGAAATAACAATTTGGTATGAGGTTTGATGAATTTCGAAGGTTTGAGATTCATCTTTTCGTAATTTCCAATTGAAAGTGAGATTTTTATCCTCAACAATTGGATTTATTTCATGATTCAATTTTAAATCGTAAATTTTCATTTATTTGTACTCCCTCAAAAATTTTAAGGCTTAACAATTAAAATTATAACATCTGTGACTGTTGATAAAGTGACCATAGATTGCAAAAAAAACAGCTAGACCTCAAAGTCTAACTGTTTTTATTGATTTAAAGGACAACGACATACTTACCATTATATTTATTAGATTCAAGATTTTGTTGAGCTTGCCCAACATTTTCAAGGCCTTGATAAACATGAGCAATTGGAACTTCAATCTCTTTTTGTTCAATCTGTTTCAAAACTTTAGAAAGAACTTCAGCTGATAAATCAGTTGCTTCACCAGCATAACTAGTTAAGAAAACTCCAGATGGAATCATAATTGGATAGGTTTGGTTAACTTGATTGCTTTCATATTATGCCCCTTTTCGATAATAATATTACTTATATGAATTAATTATATCGCTAAACAAAAAGAACAGTTAGGCATACAACTGTCTAACTGTCCAATCACTATCCTGTGACAGATAGCATCAAATCGTTATTCCCAATCGTAATCGGTTGGGTCTTGTAAACCACGTCCTGTGGCCTTGTCCAACATAATTCTTTGTTCAAAGTGTGCAACGTTGCGTTTTGTTGCCTTGACCATGTCTGGGTTGACTGAAACGTAGTCAATACCACATTGAATCAAGAAGTTAGTGAAATCAGGGTATTCGGAAGGTGCTTGACCACAAATGGATACTGTCTTGCCATCTTTATGAGCGGCCTTGATCAAGTGCTTGATTGCACGTTTAACAGCAAGGTTACGTTCATCAAATAGATGTGCAACTGTATCATTGTTACGATCACAACCAAGAATTAACATTGCCAAGTCGTTTGAACCAATTGAGTAGCCGTCGACATATTGGTTAAACTTGTCGGCAAGGATGATATTTGAAGGAATCTCAGCCATCATGTAAACTTTAAAGTCTTCATTACGAACTAGTCCTTCATTTCTCATAATGTCAGTAACTTTCTTAGCTTCATCAACAGTTCTGACAAATGGGATCATCACATTCAAGTTCTTCAAACCAAATTCATTACGAACTTTCTTAACGGCGCCTAATTCTAGTTTGAAGGCTTCAATATACTTAGGATCGTAATAACGTGAAGCACCACGCCAACCTAAAAGATCTGCTGGCTCATGTGGTTCATACTTTTCTCCACCTTTGAGGTTACGATATTCACTTGACTTGAAGTCTGATAGACGGAGCACTACAGGTCTTGGTGCCATTGCACGAGCAACCTTAGAAATTCCGTCAGCCAACATATCGATAACTTTTTCTGGGTGTCCTTGTTCAATCAAATATAGTGGGTGTTCGTGAATAAAGGTTGTCCAGAGGAACTCTTCTCTCATGAGTCCAATTCCGTCAGCTGGAAGCGTTGAGTACTTCTCAGCCAAATCTGGATCACCTAAGTTCATCATGACACCGGTAGCAGTAGGAGCAAATGTTTCAGCAGCAACTACTTGGCCACCTTGTGCTGAATTGTTATCTTTCTTAACGATGCTATCAACTTTACCTTCGTAAACGATACCGTTTGTAGCATCAACTGTAATAACGTCACCAGTCTTCAAAACATCAGTTGCGGCAACTTTCTTACTCTTAGTACCAACGATACAAGGAATCTGCATTTCTCTAGAAACAATTGCGGCGTGACAAGTCATACCACCATTGTTAGTAACGATAGCGGCAGCTTTCTTCATAGCTGGAACCCAATCAGGTGAGGTCATCAATGTAACTAGGATTTCACCCTTCTTGAATTGGTCGATGTCTTCAGGATTATCGATAACGTGAACAACTCCACTAGCCATACCTGGACTTGCAGGTAATCCACGAACTAAGACTTTAGCATCAGATGCATCAACTGTGTCAGCATCTTCTTCTTTTGCAGCATCAGCCTTCTTCTTCTTTTGTGACCAAACTGTTTCTGGACGAGCTTGGACAATCCAGAGACGATCAGTGTTCTTATCCAAAGCAAATTCCATATCCATATAACAGCCATAGTGACGTTCGATTTCTTTAGCATAACCAGCTAATTCAATAACTTGGTCATCCGTAAGCACTTGTTTTTCTTGTAATTCATCAGGAACAGGTTCTTCTTTAGTACCACCGTTAGCGTCTCTAACTAATTCAATCGTTTGTTTAACGACGTTCTTTTCAACAATCTTCATTGATTGCTTATCTACAACGAAGTGATTAGGTGTAACTTTACCTAAAACAATATATTCACCTAAACCATAAATTGAATCAATCACAATCTTAGATGCGTCACCATTAGCAACGTTAACTGAGAACATGATACCTGATGCTTTTGAGAAGACAATCATTTGAACGGCAGCAGACAAAGCAACTTTTTCATGTGGGAAGTTTTGCTTGTGTCTGTAGTAAGTTGCCCGATCAGTAAACAATGATGAATAGCATTGTTGGACTCTATCAACAACATCATCTTCGCCTCTGATATTCAAATATGATTCTTGTTGACCAGCAAATGATGCGTTAGGCAAATCTTCAGCTGTGGCAGAAGATCTAATTGCTACAAATGGATTTGCTTGTCCAACTTTGTCAGCTAATTGAGCATAGCCTTCCTTGATGTCATCAGCTAAATCGTCAGGCATTTTAGCTCCGACAATCATATTTCTGATCTTTTCACATGTTTCATGAAGCTCATCTGAGTCTTCATAGTCTTTAATACCTTCTAGCAATGCATTAACTTTATCGTTCAACCCAGTTGCATTCATAAAATAACGATAGGCACGTGCTGTTGTTGCATAACCATAAGGTACCGGTACATTCATCGATGATGTCATTTCACCTAATGAAGAGGATTTACCTCCTACTAAATTGACATCTTTCCGATGTAAATCATCAAACCATAGAACGTTCGCAGTATCACGACTACTCATAATATTACCTCCTTGATATTTATACCTCGAATCAGTCCCAAACTATAAATGTAATCGCTTTCATGTTACAAATATATTATAGTTCACTTAGTCACAAAATGTTACCCTATTTTCTGATTTTAATTTTGATTTTTAAGTGATTTTTCCTTGACAAATTAATTGAATTGGTCTAGAGGTTGATATAAAAGCATTCTAATTTATATCAAATTTTATAAGAGGAATTCTAAAAATAGTCAATTGAAAGATAAATATTTCACAAAGGTTCACTTTGATAAATTTTTTATACCATATTTTACCGAAAAATTGACAAATAATATTGATTTGAATCTTTGGCATAAAAAAATACCTAAATTGTTTTTTATTAGGTATTTTTTGAACTATTTTTAATTAAAAATCCGAACGGCAAATGATGGTTTGAAACTGTTGGCGAATTTTATAATCAAGTTAGCCACTTTCAATAAAATTCCAAAATAAAAACACCAAGACGAAAAAATCAGGTATCATTGGAGTTCTCCACAAACAATGAAAGAGGTTTTTCGTCTTGATGCAA
>NZ_VDFO01000059.1:0-11328 GCF_009600995.1 Companilactobacillus halodurans
TGAATGGTAAAGATCCATAATTGAGGCCTGAAATTCGGCTGAAAATTTTTGAGTCATAGATAAGTTCTCCTTATTAATTTCACAATTTTAACATAGAGACCGTGTCCGGAATATCAGACTAACACCACTTTGCACCCTTTGAATCATATACAGCGGAATCATGTCTTGTATGTACAACGCTGTTGTAGTCAGGATCTTCTAACACAACACCGTCATCTTTTTTGACCCATTCATTAGTTGCAACACGATAAAAGACCTCACCATTAATGGTTTCTTCTTTGTCAACAGCCCAATCTGAATTTTCTGCAAGTTGACGATTTGAAACTAATTTGCCATCAATTGTGTACACATTAGTATTTGAATTAGTTACAAAGACGGTTTTATATTCAGAAGCTGGAGTTCTACCGTTTGCGTCTGTATTTGATGAACTATCGCTATCATCAGCTGGCAATACTACAACGTTTTTAGAAGCAATTTGTTGAGAACCGGCACCTAAGAAGTCATCAAAATCACTTCCGCCTGAGGATATAATTGAATCGTCACTTACAATAAGGCCTGATTGATTGGCTCTTGAAGCAAGGTAACGAACACTAAAGTGGAAAGTTACACCTTTTCCACCATTCTCCGACAGAGCATCATTAATTTGTGATGGTTTCAAATTCCCCTGGATACTTCCATCATTAATAGTGGCATAAGCAAAGATTCGATAATGATCAGAATCAAAGAAGATATTGCTTTGATCAGCATTATCATTAAATTGGCTGAAGAAATCTCCTTTAGCAGGATCTTCATTAGTGACTTCAAAAACATCTGTCTGTGGAGTCAAATTTCTAGCAAACAAATCATAAGTTTGATCAGTATTACCTACTGGATAAAATAAACCTATATAGTCCTGAGTTATTAGTGGGTTGCCTTTAGTAACTCTAAAACTACTCTTCATTTGGTTTTCCCATTTTTGTACATCGGCTTTTTGACTTGCACTAATATCAGCAGCTTCAACAGTCGTTGCGTTATCTGAACCAATAATTGGTCCTGCAATTGGTGCAACTGCCAACAATGCTGCTGCAGCAATTCCTACATATTTAATCTTCTTATTCAAAAATATCACCCTCCATAACATTTTTACGCTTCAATAATAGCACTTTAATTGTGCTTTTCCTTACTGATATAAAATGTTTTTAACTAAATAAATTTTATTTATATGAAAATAAATCCTATTATTTATTTAATTAAATATCTGTAAAAGTCTTTAAACATACAGTTTTTAATTCTTAATGATTAGTTTGAAAATCTATAATTTTCTTTGAAAACGTTTTATAAAAAATCGGAAATTATTTTTTGGCACGTTTTTTCTTTTACGACGGAAACTCTTATTTGATAAGTCAGAAGAATAATTCCAATAAAACATCATCTAACCAACTGTAAATAGTTTTGATTGATATGGATAAGGTAGCTATTATTTCGAAAGACAAGTGATTGACTTTTACTCGCTTGATAATAAAATCTTTCATTCCCTTTAGTAATAAATGAATTGCGTCTTCTTTGACATATTAATCCTTTCGTAATGTTATTGCGGATTCTGCCGAATAATGATGAAGTTAATTTAGTTCAACACTAACGGTTGATGGACTTATTTTTAAGTGACGAGCTATGATAATCTTATTAAAGACATTTATGGGTTTTTGTGTCTACTAGTAGTGTTTGGTTAAATTTTATAATTTGTGATACAAAATAAAAGCTGACAAATGAAATACAAAATTTCATTTATCAGCTTTTATTTTGAGGACTTCTGCCACAGTCCCTTTTTTATATTATTTGATTACTTTAGCAATTTAATTGAGAAAACCGATTAGCATTGATGAAATAGTGGATATTATAAATCATCGGGAAATACCTTGGTAAATACTAGCTGTAAAAGATTCAAAAATCTATATCTAGTAACAATTGTGCATGGTCTGGATAGCCTACTGTTTTACCCTCATAAGTAGATTTTTTGGAAGAAGGGGTTGTAAATGTCCAGTCATATCTTGGTTGTTTAACCTTCAATCCTTTAGCAAAAGCATGATCGTATTTTAAATTATTTTCAAGAGAGTACCCATATTTAGGTGTGTACGCGGTGAATCCCTTTTCATTCATCATATTTTTCAACATTTTGTAGTTAAAGTATCGACGTGCATTCTTGTAATCAGATAACTTGTCGTTTTCTCTATAAAAACCGTTATTAAAATCACCTACAATGATGATTTTTCCCTCTATTTTATTCAAATCTAGTTGATGAAGTAAATTGACTGATTGTCGAGCTCTGTCTTTAAAGTCATGATTAGTCTCAGCGTCTGTTTTGTATTGTTTTGTATCTACTCTTATCCTTGTTCCTATGATATTTATGGACTCGTTATCTTTCTTTAACTGAACGCCAAAAAAATTTGGTTGCATATCATCAGTGCTTGGACACAGATTAAATACTTGTTTAATTTCAATATCCTCGCTCTTTACACCGATTAAAACACCGTTTTCACGTGTTTTAGTCAAATTTGAAAAAGTAATATATCCAAGTTCTTCTAGGTTTTTACTTAATCTACCAAAACTCAAAGTATATTCTGTAAATACAATTATCTCGGAATTATCTTGTAAATTTTCAGAAATAAAATCCGCAGCATTGTCAGTGATGTTGCTAGACCTTCCGTTTATATTCCAACACACTACCTTCATAAAATCCATTACTCCTTTTCGTTAATATTTTTAGATAATCACTTACTATTTAACTATGGGAAGAATATTTCTAACCACACATTTTGTTATATTTTTAATTTTATAAAGCAAAATAAAAAATAATGAGTTGAATTTCTCCGTTGATATAATTATTCCTCTATAATCTCAAACATACATATCTTGAAATGTATACAAAAACCTCCTAGACAAACAGATTTTTATTATTTGATCTGTATACCTAGGAGGTAGTTTACTTGTTATTTAATTATTTTCTTTTTTGAATGGAAACCACTAGACTTAATAAAATTAATCCTATCCACTTCTTTTTCTTAAGTCTGATTTTCAATAAAGGCCAACTAAAAATAATCAGACTATAAATCAAAAAAAACAGATGTTATCAAAATTAATCGATAACATCTGTTTAATTATTTTAGTCAGTAACTTCTGAATTAACTCTCTTATTCTCTTTATGTTCATAACGAGCATATAAAGTAAATCCGACGAGTCCGAAGACGACTGGTCCGATAATTGTCCAAAGAGCATCTGTGTAAGAACCTTCCATAATTGGTTGTACCAACGTGAAGATAATCGCAAAAGCTAATACTAAGAAGACAATTGTGGAGACGGTCCACATGATTTTCTTATTCTTATAGAATAAATATGGTTTTTCAATGTCTTTATTCATATTAAAGAATGGATATGCACCAACTAAGAACAAGTATGGAACAGTAGTTGAAACATTAGCCATCAATGTCAAAATGTTATAAAGTGCTTTCGCATTCTTACCACCCATATCAACAATCAAAATCAAAACGATAACAACTGCTGCTTGAATCCACATTGCATTGGCTGGCATACCATGTTTATTTAACTTAGTAACCTTTTCAGGCCAGAAATCTTTTGGCGTTCCCAAGACAAAGGATTTCAATGGTGAATAAATCAAAACAAAGAATGCACCCATATATAGGATGAACATATCAAATCCAGTGAAACGAGCGAGCCACTCACCTAAAGTAATTGCAGCTGCACTTCCTAATCCGATATGCGTACCAAAGGTATATCCAAGATTACTCATCATAACATAAGTAATATTACCTAAGTTGACGTTCCCTTTTGCAACAACGGCATTCCAGTTTGCACTCATACCCCAACAAAGAATCGTTAGAGAATATAGCAAAGTAATAATACCAGCAGAAATCAACACACCACGGGGAAAGTCTTTTTTAGGATGCTTCATACTATCTGTCACGCCACCAACGGATTCCATACCACCGTATGCAAAGATTGCATAAACGATGAATGATACCATTCCGATTGGTGATGCAAAAGCAGGATTAGCAGAATGGATAAAAGTATCCAAACCGTGAATCGGTTCAGCAGTGTGAAAACCTGACATGAACAAAACGGCCAAACTCAAAATAAAGAAGATACCGTTTAAAGTAATTGTCATGATTCCACCGAAGTTAGATACTTTAGAAATCTTATCCATACCTTGTGAAGCTGTAAAAGTAACAAAAATAATCCACAAAACAGCTAAGATACCGATGACCTGTGTAGCTGAAAGTCCAAACATCCCCCAAGTTTGCGTCGTATCATGACCCGCAAACATGGTTGAAAGTGGAATCCAAACTTTTGAAGAAGTTGAAACTAACCAAACTTCCCAAGATGCTAACCACATGAAAGTACCGATAAAAGCCCACTTAGCACCAACAGCTCCATCAATCCAAGAATAAATCCCACCTTTTGCTTCATTAAAGGCGGAACCGTACTCTGCCATCATAAATCCTACTGGTAAAAAGAAGAATAACGCAGCAAAGACATACCAAATAATACTTGCTAATCCCATCTGTTCATAAGCAACAGTAGTATTAGCGAATCCAAAAATCGCCGTAAAGATCATCATAATCAAACCAAATAATGTGATCGTTTTTTTCGGCGCGTTACCATCATTCATTTTATAAACCCCTTATTTAATTTTCAATGTACAAATTTAAACTTATAAATTCATATCTGTCTTAAAGTTTAGAGGTGAAAAATCAGTCGAGTCCGTAATTAACTGAGCGATTAACTCTTTGTAGCCATCTAGTGAAATCTTACTCATTTCAAATGATGCTTCTGTTAAATAATTAGGTAATTCCTCATCATCTTTGCTCAAGGCTGCTTGATCAAAATCATGCAACTTTTTGCGAAGCGTGATATTGATCTCCTTTTGCTTAGCTTGAAATTCTTTTCCAAGTTCTTGATAGTGACCGTCCAATAAAACTCCGGCCAATTTGTATGTCCAATAGGCTGACTCACTGTCATATGGCA
This sequence comes from Companilactobacillus halodurans, assembly GCF_009600995.1. Lineage (NCBI taxonomy): Bacteria > Bacillati > Bacillota > Bacilli > Lactobacillales > Lactobacillaceae > Companilactobacillus > Companilactobacillus halodurans. Next base: position 5,020 of record NZ_VDFO01000059.1, read on the forward strand.
ATTCGCCTAGTTTGTACTCTTCGGGAGTATCTGTCATTCCCAAATAAAATGGTACATAGATACTTTGCGATGCTACTCCCATAGCTACCCATTGCACACAAGCAATCTCAGGTGCCATTCCAGGTCTAATTTGCAAGACGTGGGACTCCTGAGTTTTTGCTAAACTAATTGGACGATAACGTTTATTGTTCTTTGATTCATTTAATGGATCAAATTCAGTTTTTTGATAATGCGATGACAAATAATCTTGTGCATCATCGACACTCAACAAACGATTAGATTTTTTGATAAAAGCTAAATCTTCACTTTCAGGACTTTCATCAGTCTTTCCTGAAAATTGTTGTTGACCCCACCAAACACGGGGCGTGCTGTATATTTCATCTGATAAATCTTGTGTTCCAAAAATTTCTCTAAAATTAAAAGTCTTTGGTTTGAGATTTAAATGATTTTTTTCAACAAATTCTTTAATATCCGATTGATACAAAAAGTTATCTGTATCATCAAAATCAATTTCTTGAATAGCCAATTGGTTAGCAACAACGGCATAACTATCATCGGGAATCCGTTGTGCTACCCAATAATGACCTGATCCACTTTCGAAATACCAAACTTCATCTTGATCAGAAAAGAGGACTCCGTTAGTTTCACAAGTTCCATATTTTTCAATAATCTTACCTAATAATAAGACACCCTCACGTGCAGTCTTAACATATGGCAAGACAACTGTAATCATAGCTTCTTCACCAATACCATTTTCAACAAGAGGATCGACGCCTAAAACACGCTGATTTGAATAAGCACTCTCTGTTGCACTCATTCCAACGCCGTATTCGTTAAAACCATCCTCTTCAAATAATCCTTCTTTAAAGGTCCATTCAGGAGTGGCAGAATATTTATAGCGAATTTTAGGTAAGTCCATTTGAAAATCATTAGCCTTAGAAACAAATTTTTGTTCATCGGTAAATTCTTTATGGTCATGTATGACGAAGTGTTTTGGCCAAGATGCTTTGGCATCTTCATTTCTACCTATAATAGTAGAACCATCAACAGTAGCTTTTTTACCAATTAAAATACTTGTACAAGCAGATAAAGAACTTTTGTTGTACTCTAATGCCATTTTATTCACCTTACTTAAATTTTACTGCGGTACCATACGCTGCAACTGTTTCCATATCTGCACTGATCGAATCAGAATCAAATCTCATCATTACAACTGCATCGGCACCCATATCTTTAGCATTTTGTCGTAAACGATCAATTGCTATGTCACGAGCTTCGGTCAACAATTCTGTATAAGCCTTAATCTCTCCACCAACAATATTTTTAAAGCCGGCACCGATATTCTTGACGACATTTTTTGATTGTGTAGTTAATCCAAAAACTTCACCAATAATCTCGTAATCATGATCAGGGATATGTTCAGTTGTAGTCACCAATATCTCGCTTCTCTCCATTGATTCACCTCACAAAAACATTTATTTCACTCCATTAAATAATGTAACACATTGAACCCTGTAATTGGTTATGTAATTAATATTAATATTAATATGATTATTTTATATATAAAAAAAGCTACCACATTATATGGTAGCTAATCTCAATTCAAAAATTTATATACTTATTTGTCAGTCTTTTCGTTAACTTTCTTAGCAACCTTATCGACTGTTTCATCAACTTTATCTTTGGCCTTACTCATTGCTTCTTGAGCTTTACCTTTTAATTCTTTCTTGTCGTCTCCTGAAGCTTCGCCAACTGCTTGATTTGTTTTACCTTTAATCATATCTTTTTTGCTGTCAACACTCATTATAATAAAACTCCTCTCATCTTTTTCTACTTAAAATATAGCAAGCAATTATAAGAGTAACAACAATTTTGCTCTATTTTTAATAATTTTTGAGCATATCCTTAAAATAATCCAAAGTAACATCAAAAACTGGTTTCAAAAATGCCAAAACCATTAATACTAAATCAACACCTAATAATTTTAGTAACCAAGTTACTGACATTGAGGTTGTAAAATGAAAATATAATGCGAACAATCCTAAGAAGACTGCCACAAAAACAAAAATATAAGTGAATACTAGTCCAATCAAGTCTTCTGATTCAGTTTCTTTATTTTTCATGATATTTCCCTCCTCGAATAAATGTTACAAGTTTCATCGATTCCTTCTTTGTTAACGCTTTCATTATAACATTTTTAATTAGATGGGAGTAAATTTGAACTAGAAAAACAATTTATAATTTCAAAAAGATTTAAATTTATATAATCTTTTAGAAAAAAATTATAGCTTTACATTTGATTATTATCTCAATATCTCTTATTATAGTAGAGATAAATGATGAGATTAAAAACTAAATATATGATATATTGTCCATTTCGGGGGTCAATCAAATGAAATTATCTAAAATTATTACTTTTTCAGCCGTATTTTTTGCTATGTCTAGCGCTTTTGCCGTTTCACAAAAAAATGTCGATGCATCAACCGTTGCTACTACTAATGCCAGTGGTATTGCAAGATTATATAATAAAAATGACAAAGTTATCACCAATCGTGCTCTAGCACCTAATACTAAGTGGGCCGTTGGTAATGTCATTACAGTTAATGGAGAAAAATTATACCAAGTCGCTACTAATGAGTACTTAAAAGCTAGTGCTTCCAGCCTTTCTGGAGATGCTCCTGTTGCCGCTTCAAGCACCACAGTTACTACTGAATCACAAAGCAGTACTGGTGAATATACTCCTAACTTAGCCAAGATCAACACTTACTTTGCTGAATACGTCAACGCTTTACACCAAGCTAATGGTACTGGCAGCGTCAACGTCTCTAATAGTGTTGTCGACTATGCTACACAAAGAGCTGACCAACAAAACGGTAACAATCTAGATCACAGTACAGCTACTAAAAATATGTCTGAGAACCTTTCTGGTGCCGGATTTAATTACATAACAAAAAAAGCCGGAGCTACCTCCGACAAACAAGTTGCTTATTTCTTATTAAAACAATGGTACGATGAAGACAATAACGTTGATCCAATGGGCACAGCTGGCCATTTTGGTCACCGTGCTGCATTGATTTACGCCGGTCCTAATATCGGCTTAAGCATCAACGCAAAAAATTCAGCTTTCGAAGCTGATTGGAATGTCGATGATATTACTGCTCAAAAGAAACTTTACAACTATACTGGTACAAATCCTAATACCAAGTTTATTTCTGAAGATGCAATTCAATAAAATCAATCCTAATAAACTCGTCGTAGACCGCTTCTACTTCGAGCTTATTTTTTTTTGCTATTTTTTATACTGTCATTTGATTTAAGTCTAAAAAAATTGATGAGATTAAATTAGTTTCGGGAATCAAATGAATTACTTTTTCGGTCGTATTTAACTTACATAAAGGATTATACAATCTGTCGAGTCAGGTGAACATTCAAGTTTTAAAAAAATGTTTTACAAAAAGTGAATCAGTATTTATTTTATAAATCTTTATTAATTCTTAATATGAAACGTTTTCCTAAATATCGAACCGTTTCTTTATTTTTTTCTAAAACCCTTACCCAGCAATGATTATGCAATTTTTTGAGATATATACCATTCCGGATTATAAAAAATAAATTTTCAAATTATGAATATCTTAATGGCGATAATGACATTATAATTCAAAGTGTAGAGCAAGTGAGTTAAGAAATTTATTTGAAACAAATTTAAAAAATAAATACGGGGAATTGCGAGGTATATATCATGACTATAACAAAAGTAAATGTTAAAAAATTCAATAAGAAATTTATTGTTACTGCATTAGGGGTTGCAGCTTTAGGTTTTCAATTAATGCAAACTAATGATGTTAAAGCTGATGATACCGCTGATTCTAAGACCGGCGATGCAGCCGATGAACAAAGTAACATGCAAACTAAGAGTAGTTCCGTTGCTGACAGCTCAAGTATTCAATCTAATAGTAGTAGTAATCAATCACAAAATGATACTGATACAACAGATAATACTCAACAATCGACTAACAATAATAATCAAGAACAAGCTGGCACTGATACATCAAATATCAATCAAAACAATAGTAATCAAACACAAAATAGTACTGATGCCACAAATGATGTTCAAAATTCTAACGATGACAATAGCGAACAACAAGCTAATACCAATAGCAACAATCAAGATTCAAACACAAATGGTATTCAGGCAGCTAGTGCTAATGTCACAACAACAAGTAATAATGATGCATCATCAAATGACAGCACAAATGATGGTTCTAACCCTGAAACAGACACTGAGAACAATACTGCTTCTGGAGAAGAAACAGATACTGATGCTACAACTAATCAAAATTCACAAAATGATGTTGCTGCATCGTCTAACATTATGATTCAAAATCCTGCTGCAAATAGAGTACCTAACGATTATAAAGATCCTGTTAAAGCTAATGTTTCCATGACTGCAACAACTGATGAAGGTTCGATTACTTCTGAAAATACGGACGAAGATAAGAATGCTTCAGTGGTTGTTAATAAAGATGCCCAGACAACACTTAATTTTACAATTGCTACTGGTGATGAAAGTGCAAATGAATACAATGGTATCTTTGAACTTCCAGCTTATAACGATACAGCAACCAATAAAACACCAATTGTCGTTGACGATTCTTTTGATCCATCAACAATGATTACAGGCGTTCCCGATGGTGCCTTGGTTACTTATTTAACTGACAAAGGTTATGAGACCCTTGAAGAATTAAAGAATGATTCAGATTTTGAAATGTCAGATTTAAAGGCAATTAAAATTGATAGTAACTGGGAAACATTAGGACCTAACCAAGAAATTAAAATAACCGTTCCACTAAAGAATACTGATACAAGTGAGCATCAATTAAATACTATTAACCCAACTATTGAGGTTGATTCATACACAGTATCTTACTTTAGAACACAATCACTTAATGCAACGTATAAGAACATGGACGATTCTATCAAACAGAGTGACCTTACGGGACAATATCCTGCCGTTACTGTCAACGATTTAGGCGTTTCTTATACTGCTGCTGACAAAGAAATCCAAGATAAAATGCCAACATACACTGGTGGCAGTGACATTCAAGTTAATAACTTCACTCCTTCAAATAAGGATGAACTTACTGACGCTGATAAAAGCGATTGGACTTATGGCAGTCACGCTTATGTAAATCTTGTAAGTTCTGGAATTACACAAATTGCAAACACTGATGGATATTCTGTTCTGCTCAACGCTGATGGCAGTCAACAGACACAATACGACTATGACAATATTGGCAACGGAGTAACCATAATGGCCAATCCTAATAATTCCGGTGACGATTCATCAACTAATACTATTAAAGGTATTTACATTTCTTTAAGACATGTCATTGACGCACAAGACAGCACTGCAACAGTTGGACAAGATTGGTCTGCCGCCGATAATTTAACTTCTGTTCAAGATAACGATGACAATGTCTTAACTGGCGATGATGCAATCAATGCAGTAACAACTTCAATTGACGATCCCGATAGTGTACTTAGTGATGGAAAAGTCACAAAAGCTGGTTCATTTGATGTCACATATACATATAATCTAAAGGATGGTACAGCTATTACTAAAACTGTCACAGTTACTGTTGACCCTGTAAATAGTGGTTCTAGTTCATCAAGTTCAACTTCTAACACAGGCTCTAATACAAGTTCAACTACTGATCCTACAGAACCCGTAATTTCACCTGATTCACCTGATAATATCAATGATCAAGTACGTCTAGTTTCAACTAATCCCGATGACGGAATCGTTTCACTTTACAAACTAGATACTACAGAAATTACTAACCGTCGTTTAGGTACAGCTACTGACTGGTACAGTGATAAAGATATGAGCTTTGCTGGAGATACATATTATCGTGTAGCCACAAATGAATGGGTAAAAGCCTCAAACGTTTATGTTTACGAAAATAATAAAGTTGTTGTCCAAACTAAGAACAATCAACAACTAGTTGATTCCAAAGGCAATGTTGTCACAAACCGTTCTTTGATTGCCGATTCCGATTGGTACTCAGATCGTATCGCTCAAATCAATGGCAAGGATTACTACCGTGTCGCTACTAATGAATTTGTTCCTGTTGATGCAGTTACAGTTTTATAATTCAAAAAAGTAGTAGTACAAAAGATTAAATTATGGCTGTTCGTCAAATTAAGTTGATGGCAGTTTACATAAGCAGTTAGATCATAATTGGTCTAGCTGTTTTTTATTTGGCTGACGAGCTTGCTCGGAGCCAAAAAATTTGAAGATTGATACGC
>NZ_VDFO01000006.1:0-72499 GCF_009600995.1 Companilactobacillus halodurans
ATTAAGCGTATCAATCTTCAAATTTTTTGGCTCCGAGCAAGCTCGTCAGCCAAATAAAAAACAGCTAGACCAATTATGATCTAACTGCTTATGTAAACTGCCATCAACTTAATTTGACGAACAGCCGCAGTTTTTGATAATTTAAAATTTAGTATCTGTTGTTATTATTATTTCTTTGTTGATATCTAAGCAAATCACGAATTTGTTGTAGATATTCAGTTTGTGGATCAGGGATTTCTTCACCAGATTGATCGAACTTACTACGTGATCCATCTCGACGTACACGATTCATCATTTTTACAATCATAAAGACAACGAACATAATGATCAAGAATTGGATAACCGCATTAATAAAGTCACCAATCAAGAAAGTAGCTCCTAAAATTTGAAACTTCATATCTGTTAAGTCGATTTGCCCAATAAAGAGTCCGATAAGCGGATTTAGAAGGTAAGTGGTGATTGCTGATACTAGGCTATTAAAAGCAGCACCAACGATAACACCGACGGCTAAGTCAACAACAGTACCACGGGAAATAAATTCTTGGAATTCCTTAAGCATTCTCGCCAAATCTCCTTCATTGATATATTACCTTTTGCAAAGCACAGATTTTACTGTACTATATTTTCGGAAAATTGAAAGAGGGACGATTAATATTTATCGAAAATTTAATGCAGTTGCAATAGATTTGTTAATCACCGCGTTCTTTGTTAAAGGCCGCGTACTTCTTTTTAACATCGCTTAACTCTGTTGCAGTTATTTTTTGGTTTACTTCATCAGTTAGACGAGCTTTTGTATCGTCATCCCAATCGTAATATTTGGCTAAGCAATCAATAACGTTAGTTTTAATACTTTTGGCATGCTTGATGTCAAATAACAATTGGCTGCTGCGACGAAGTAGAAAGTCTAATGGATGTTCGACCATTTCATATTTCAATCCATAATGCAGCATTGCCCAATCGATTCTTGGAAGACGAGCTTTAGTTTTAGTTTCGGGAATTAACTTGAAGACTTCAATAGCATTAGAACCATAGCGCTGTACGATTCTTTTTGCATCTTCACGGCTGAGGTGATAATCAGTCATCCCTAAATGAATATTCTCATCAAAGAAATCCATCCAATTCTTTTCGCCACCAACGGCACCACCAGATAAAGGCAAGTTCTTGGTTTGTGAATTTCTAAAACGATAATTAGTTTCGTCATTTAGTTGCATAGCAACACGGTCAACAATTTTTTCAGCCATCTTTCGATAACCAGTTAATTTTCCACCAGCAATCGAGAGCAATCCAGATTTAGATTGAAAAATTTCATCTTTACGTGAAATTTCCGAAGGAGATTTGCCTTCTTCTTGAATCAATGGACGAACGCCAGACCAACCACTTTCCACATCGTCTGGAGTAAGATATTGTGGCAAGTCAAACATTTGGTTAGCGGCTGCTAGAATATAAGTGACATCAGTGGCAGTGATGTTTGGTTCCTTAGGATCTTTAGTCCAAGTTGTATCAGTCGTTCCAATGTAAGTCTTATTTTCACGTGGAATAGCAAACATCATTCTGCCATCATGGAAAGGCGTATCAAAGTAAACCGAATTGGTAATAGGGAACTTGTCGTGATCAATTACTAAATGTACGCCTTTTGTAAGATGCAAATGCTTACCAATATCTGAGTGATCCATCTTTCTAATGCCATCGACCCAAGGACCAGCCGCATTGATAATCTTTTTGGCATGAATTTCACCAGTTTTACCTGTAATTAAATCTTTAAAGATGACGCCACAAATTTTTTCGTCGCGGTCATATAATAAACCGACTGCTTTGATGTAATTTGCAATCAAAGCACCTTTTTCATTGGCTTTTTTAGTAACTTCTAAGGTTAAACGAGCATCGTCAGTCCGATATTCAACGTAGACACCAGAGCCCTTAAGACTTTCGCCTTTGATATAAGGCTCTCTTTCCAAAGTATCATGTGCATTGAGCATGTATTTTCTTTCAGAAGCTTTGACGCCAGCCAAACGATCGTAAACATCCAAGGCAATGGCGGTTGAAAATGGTCCAAAGGTGCCATCTTCATAAAAGGGAAGCATCATTTTTAATGGCGTCGTAACGTGTGGAGCGTTGTTATAAACAATTGCTCTTTCGCTACCGACTTCATGGACTTCTTTTAAGGCAGCTTGTTTTAAGTAACGTAATCCACCATGGACTAATTTAGTTGATCGGCTGGATGTACCTGAAGCAAAGTCGCGCATTTCTATCAAGCCAGTTTTGATTTCTCTAGTTTGGGCATCGAGTGCTATTCCACAACCGGTGATTCCACCACCGATAACTAAGAGATCAAGGGTTTGATCTTGTAAGTTTTGTAAATTATTTAATCTAGTTTGGTTTGAAAATTCCTTCATTTTATCCTCCCAATAAGTAGATATTTTACTAAAACTGATTTAGCTATATTCTAATAAAATTACAGAAAAGTTGAAAGTATAGTGACTAAACAATTTTGTTGTTGTGAATATGTTTCTGGAATTTTTCATAATCAGAGCCAAAAATCTCATCTGATTGTTGAGTCAACATCGATTTAGGGAAGTACAATCTTTCATCGCCCAAAATCTTTCCTGTCAAAGCTCTGACCAAACGACTGACAGTCGATAATTCAATCAATGAACCATCATCTTGCATGATTTCAATTTGAGTCCGACTCTTATTGGAATTAGGATTGTAAACATCATATGGCAGATCATAACTGGTATTAGTTGCTGTGTAATATTTTTTATCAAACCCAACGCTTTCAACGATGTCAGCTAATTCAGGCAAAAGATGCTTTGTCTTGTGGTCGTATTCAGCTGATTTGAAAGGTTTACGTGAAAGAAAACGATAAGATAAATCTTTTAAAATTTCGTCAGGATAATATTGCCAAAGAGTGAAATAAGTATTTAAGATGCCGTCATCTAAAAGTAAGTAGTCGTCAATTGTGACCTTGTTTTCAAAGAAAGGAATCAAAAGACTTGGCATTTCAAAGCCATTCATATGGTTGTGTTCATAAAGATCCTTAGCCCGTTGCAACAATTTAGTCAAAACGACTTCCATTCCGCGTGACACTGGGTGGAAATAAACCTGTTGATACATTTGGAAACGACATAAAACATAGTCTTCAACAGCATGCATCCCGTCGTTGTCAAAAGCAATTCCACCTTTATATGGACGCATGACACGCAAAATTCTTGTTAAATCGAACATTCCATACTTGGTGCCTGTGAAATAGGCATCACGCAACAAGTAATCCATTCTGTCGGCGTCAATTTGACTAGAAATCATTTGCACGACTTGAGGATTGGGATAGGTGTGAGCAATTACGCTGGCAACTTTTTCGGGGAAATCAGGTGCAACTTTTTTCAAAACTTGATTGATTTCTGTTTCAGGGGATGTGATGATTTTTTGGGTCCACATCTCGTGATCAGTGTTGAAGATATGCTCAAAAGTATGCGAGTAAGCACCGTGGCCGACGTCGTGCAATAAGGCAGCGCACAAGGCAACGATTCTTTCGTCATCGTTCCAAAGTCCATCGCCAGGTTTCTTAGTAGGATAGTTTCTTTGGAAATTGTCACAGATTTGGCGAGTTATTTCGTAAACACCCATACAATGAGTGAATCGAGAATGTTCGGCGCCTTGGAAAGTAAATGACGAAGTTCCTAATTGTTTGACTCGACGTAGACGTTGAAATTCCTTCGTATTAATCAAGTCAAGAATGACTTTATGTTGGACGTGGATATAATTATGAATAGGATCGCGAAAAACCTTTTCTCGTGGTAGCATTTCTAAATTATAAGTCATTTATTTTTCCTCCAATAGGGCTTTATTTCTTTTAAGAAGATCATTTAATGTTGAATTATAGGCTTCTTGATAGGGAAGTGAATTTTGGATAATAAAGAATTCTTTTTGATCGACTTGATATTCTTGCCTGATAGTGTGTAAAATTCTTTCCTTAGCCATCGTAATCGTTAATTTAGTATCTAACAGTTGATCTAAGTTTTCCATTACTCGTGGATTAACATCAGGATAATCAAACTTTTGACTTTTGGGGAAGTTAGATACTTCGTAGAAGTCTTTCATTAGTTGACCACGTTTTTTTTGATTGCCATTGATACTGATATAAGCCATTACAGCTACACCATTGCCAGCTCGACGTTGCGAGATGCCAGCAAACTTTTTGTCAGCAATGCTCAAATCAAAAGTTCCTGGACAATAAGAGTTGACGATTTCGCCAGTTTTGATATCTTTGGAGAAGGAATCCTTTAAAAGACGATAAATTTTGTTATAAGCATCATCGATCAAGAAATTATCTTTATTAGGTAAGAAAAGAGAACAATTTAAGATTCCGGGGTCAGTCACGACACCAAGCCCGCCAGAATTACGTAAATAATATAGGTAATTTCTCTGCGATAACATTTGCAAACCAGCTTGTAAGTTAGGGAGACGCTTGTCTTGCATTCCTAGAATCACCGTTGGTGGGGTGACCCAAAAGTGAATCACGGGTTGATTATTTTCGGAAACAAATTTTAAAATAGCACCGGTATCTGAAAATGGGACAAGCATATCTTTATTAGAGCTTATTTCTTGGTCGTATAATATAATAGTGTTGTTCACTTAATCACTTCTTTTAATTAATTAATATAATTTTATCATGTAGAGGCAGTAAGTATTGGAAAATAATAGTTTTGATATAAATGTAGAGTTAAACATTGAGACATTACAATCTGGGGAATTAACACACACTAAAATTGCCGAACCGGGTAAGTTCACTCAGATTGGAAATTCAGTTTATTTAAAATTTAATGAAAGTCTAGATAATGATGATACGGCTTCAATCTTAGTTAAGATTACCGATGAGGGTGAAATTCACTTAAAGCGAGTAGCAAAGTCCAAAAATCTTGCTTCACTCTTGTATTTTACACATAATAAGCATAACAGTGGGCATTTGGAAACTGAATATGGAGTCTTGCCTTTGGGAACTTTTACCAAAGATTCCAAGATTGAAATTTTAAATAATCCACTTTCAGGTAAAATAAACATTGATTATGACTTGATTTACGACAATAATGTAATAGGTAATTATAAATTTAGATTGATTTTTGGTGCCTGAGCCGATATGATTATAAGTAAGACGCTGTGAAAGGACGTGTACACGTTTGAAGTTTGATAAATTCAAGGATCAAGATAAAAGCGAGCTCTCACTGATCGAGGTAGCTTATGAGATTCTTAACAACAATGATAAAAAAGTAATGAATTTTTCTGACATCGTTAACGAAATCCAAGACTACTTGGGCAGATCTGACGAAGAGGTCAAGCAATCTCTTCCTCAATTTTATACAGATTTGAACAATGATGGTAGTTTTCTTTCACTTGGGGAAAATGTTTGGGGATTACGTAAATGGTATCCATATGATTCAGTTGATGAGGAAGTAAATCACCCTGAAGACAATGGATCTGAAAATGCCCATAAGGCTGCTCAAAAAGTTAATGCCTTCTTAAGCGATGACGATGAAGATGATGATGTTGTCGACTACGACGATGACAACGATTTAGATGTATCCGATATGGATGATGACGATGATGACAATGGTTCATCTGACAATGGTCCTGACTTGTCTAAGTTCTCTAATTCTGATATAACCGTTGATGACGATGACGACGATCCACATGATGACAGTTTGGAAGATGGTATCGAAGGCCAACTTTCAGAATTTGATGCGGACGATGATGACGCTGACGACGAAGATATCGACTTGTCTGATGAAGACAACGATGATGATGACAGCGACAAAGACGACGACGATACAAATAAATAAAATTTTCGAATTAAAAGTTTGACGACTCGAACATATCACGGTATTATATAGTTCGGGCTCTATTAGATAGACAACTTCAAGTTCCCTGTTCATGCAGAATAGGGGACTTTTTTATTTTTGTGAGTGAGAAATCCCTAGAAACAATATGTGGAGGAAGATATGACTAAATACATTTTTATTACAGGTGGAGTCGTTTCATCATTAGGTAAGGGAATTGTTGCCGCATCCCTTGGAAGACTTTTAAAGAATCGCGGCCTAAAGGTTACAATGCAAAAATTTGATCCCTATATCAATGTGGACCCAGGAACAATGAGCCCATATCAACATGGTGAAGTTTTTGTTACTAACGATGGTACAGAAACTGACCTTGATTTAGGACATTATGAAAGATTTATCGATAACGATTTGAACAAATATTCAAACGTTACAACTGGTAAAATCTATTCCGAAGTAATTCGTCGCGAACGTCGTGGTGATTACAACGGAGCAACTGTGCAAGTTATTCCACATATTACTGATATGATCAAGCAAAAGATCATGCGTGCTGCTTCAACTACTGATTCAGATGTAATCATTACCGAAGTTGGTGGTACTGTTGGTGATATCGAATCACAACCATATTTGGAAGCATTGCGTCAAATGAAAGCCGAAGTTGGCTCAGAAAATGTTGTTTATATTCACACATCATTAGTTCCTTACTTGAAGGCTGCTGGTGAAATGAAGACTAAACCAACACAACACAGTGTTAAAGAACTACGTGGAATTGGTATTCAACCTAACATTTTGGTTGTTCGTACTGAACTTCCAATGCCACAAAGCATGAAAGACAAAATTGCATCATTTTGTGATGTTGATTCAGAAGCTGTTATTGAATCACGTGATGCTAGTTCACTTTATGATGTTCCATTGAACTTACAAGCACAAAGCTTTGATGATATTGTTTGTCGTTACCTACACTTAGATACAAAACCAGCCGACATGAAGAATTGGCATAAGTTAGTTGATCGTGTTCACAACTTGAAGCATAAGACAAAGATCACTATGGTTGGTAAGTATACAAAATTACAAGATGCTTACATTTCTGTAACAGAGGCTCTCCGTGCTGCCGGTTATGTTTATAATACAGAAATAGAAATTGAAAAAATTTCCGCTGATGTCATCAACGAAGATAACGTTGCTGATTACTTAAAAGATTCAGATGGTATCGTAGTTCCTGGTGGTTTCGGTAGCCGTGGACTAGAAGGCATGATTGCTTCAATTAAGTATGCTCGTGAAAATGATGTTCCTTATCTTGGACTTTGCTTAGGTATGCAAATGGCAAGTATCGAATTTGCTCGAGATGTTGCTGGTATCAAAGATGCAACAACTGGTGAAATCGATCCAGATGCTAAACACAAGATTATTGATATCATGGCAGATAAAAAAGATGTTGAAGACCGTGGTGGTACTTTACGTTTGGGTTCATATCCATGTAAACTAAAACCAGGTACAAAGACAGCTGCTGCTTATGACAATCAATCAGTTATTCAAGAAAGACATCGTCACAGATATGAATTTAACAATGAATATCGTAAACAATTTGAAGATCTTGGCCTAGTATTCTCAGGTGTATCTCCTGACAATCACTTGGTTGAAGTTATTGAAGTTCCTGAAAACAAGTTCTTCATTGCTGCTCAATACCATCCAGAATTCTTATCAAGACCAACTAAACCAGAAGGCTTGTTCAAAGGCTTTATCGGTGCAGCTTCAGGCCTTGAAGAAGATGAAATGTAATCTTCGGTAGTCAAATATAGTTAGGAAAAAGCTTATGCAAAAACTTGTAATCAACGGTGGAAAGAAGTTATCAGGTGAGGTAACGATCGGTGGCGCTAAAAATAGCACTGTCGCTTTGATACCTGCAGCTATCTTATCTGAAACACCGGTAGTGTTAGATTCTGTTCCACAAATTAGAGATGTAAAAAACTTACGTTCTATTTTGAAAGATATGAACGTTACTTCAGAAATGAATAATGATGTATTGCGAATTGATCCAACTAAGATTCAATTTGCTGAATTGCCAAGTGGAAAAGTTAGCAGTTTGCGCGCTTCATATTATTTTATGGGTGCCATGCTGGGTCGCTTTGGTAAAGCAGTAGTTGGTTTTCCTGGTGGTGACGACATTGGACCACGTCCAATTGATCAACATATCAAAGGATTCGAAGCACTAGGGGCACACGTTGAGAACAAACATGGGCAGATCATTATTACTGCTCCACAAGAGGGTCTTAAAGGAGCCAAAATCTTTTTAGATATGGTTTCAGTCGGTGCAACAATCAATGTTATTCTGGCAGCTGTTAAGGCTAAGGGGACAACTGTGATTGAAAATGCCGCTAAGGAACCAGAAATCATTGATTTAGCAACATTTTTGAATAATATGGGTGCTGTTATTCGTGGTGTAGGTACGGAAACAATTAGAATTGAAGGTGTAGATAATCTTCGTTCCAATAATGCACACACAATTATTCCAGACCGGATTGAAGCAGGAACTTATCTAAGCTTAGCTGCAGCCAATGGTGGTGGTATTCTCGTCAAGAATATCATCAGCGAGCACTTGGATGCTTTCTTAGCTAAACTGGATGAAATGGGAGTCAACTTAGAAGTTGGCGAAGATAGTATTTACGTTAAACCATCACCAAATTTGAAAGCTGTTAATATCAAAACAATGCCATATCCTGGCTTTGCAACGGATTTACAGCAACCAATTACGCCACTTTTGATGAAAGCTAGTGGCGAAGCGATGGTCGTTGATACGATTTATCCTAAACGAGTTAAGCACATTTCCCAACTTAATAAGATGGGAGCAGACATTACTAGTGAAAATGATTTAATCTTTGTTCACGGTGGTGCCAAATTGAAGGGTGCTAATGTTTCAGCTGATGAGATTCGTGCTGGAGCTTGTTTAATGATTGCCGGATTATTAGCTGATGGTCAAACGGTAATTGACCATGCCGAAAATATTTTACGTGGCTACGATCAAGTAGTCTGGAAGTTGCATTGTTTAAACGCCGATGTTAAATTGATTGGTGAAGACGATATGATTGAATCTTAATTTTTGATTGTTTAATTTATCAAAAAAGAGGACGCCATTGGCGTTCTCTTTTTTAGGTTGATTGATTCAGTTTCTGACCAAAAAGTCAATTTACATTATTAGGAATCTATTGAATAATTAGCTAACTCATGATAATATTAAACACTGTTAGTAATTTAATCTATATTTCCGTTAAGGATTTATGGCAAAGGAGCGACATAGAATGAAACAAGGAATTCACCCAGATTATCACCAAGTTGTATTTATGGACTCTTCAACAGGTAAGAAGTTCTTAGCTGGTTCAACAGTTCAATCAAGTGAAACAGTTGATTATGAAGGTACAGAATACCCATTAGTTCGTGTTGAAATTTCATCAGATTCACATCCTTTCTATACTGGTAAACAAAAGTTTGCTCAAGCAGATGGACGTATCGATCGTTTCAACAAGAAATATGGCTTGCAAAACAAGTAAAACGAATAAAAAAAGTCATCCGTTCGGATGGCTTATTTTTTTGGTTTATTCTTCTTTAACTTCAAGTGTGAAAATACCCAGGTAAAGTTGATCAAGGCTAGGAAACTAGTGCTCAAGAAGACAGAGGAATAACTCAAGACACTTGAGATAGAAGAACCTAGCAATGGTCCACAGACATTACCAACTGATTGGAATGACTGATTATATCCAAAGATTCGACCGGTGTATTTGGCATCAGTGTATTTGGCCAAGATGGTTTGAATTTGTGGTACCAAACAAGCATCAGAAATACCAACTAAGAATCGCAAAACTGCTAGTTGCCAAACATTAGTAACAAATGCCTGTGGAATATAGACAAGTATTGCAAAAATCAAACCACCAACCAGAATTTTACCAGTACCAATTTTATCTCCCAAAGCTCCAAATCTTGGGGCAGCGATAATGTTGGCAATCCCTGGCATTGCAGCAACTACGCCGGCTACTAAGGTGACTTGACTAGAATTATGCATCAATTGTTTAACATACAAACTGATGATTGGATTAATCGAGTTATTCGATGTTTGCACGATCATAGTCGTAACGAACATTGCCAAAATCAGATTAGGATTTTTCAACTTGTGGAAAATCTCTTTAGTTGATTCTTCTTGTCCTTTTGGAATTGGTTTGAAATCCTCTTGGATAAAGATTATTACCAAAATAAAGGCAATGAATAGCAATGTACCGGTTATCATAAATGGTATGCGATAACCAAAATACTGCGCGATGACACCACCGACCAAAGGTCCTAAAAGCGTTCCTGAAATGACTCCAGTGTTTAGAGTACCAAGAGCCTGTCCGCTTTCTGAACGTGGGGCTGTTGACGCAATCAAGGTATTAGCGTTGCTGACGAATCCTGAAAAGACACCTTGAAGGAGTCGTAAAACAACTAATTGCCATGGAGCTGTAACGAAGGCTTGAAGGAATATAACGATAGCCATACCTAGAGAAGCTCGAATCAGCATTAACTTACGACCGCGTCGATCGGCAATTTTACCCCAAATTGGTGAAATTATCGCCATGACGAGAAACGTCGATGAAAAGGCGATACCATTCCAGATGACGAGCTGACTTTTGGTGAAATTACCTAACTGGTTAATGTATAATGGCATAAAGGGTGTTATCATACTGAAGCCGATACCTGATACAAAAGTACTGAACCATAAAACGATTAAATTTCGTTTCCAATAATTATTCGGTTCAGGACTATTATCTGCATTAGATGTCATATACATCAAATCCTTTCTAAGTATCTTAGTATACTCTTTTTTTGTTTAGTTCTTATAAATTTAATTTTTTAAATTGAGGAAGTTTTTTCATGAAGATGAAGTTAAGGGAAGTCTACTCCGCATTAAAAATCCAAGCAGACTCTATTGCTGACGTCGAAATTACTGGCGTTTGCTTTGATAGTCGCAAAGCTCAAAAGGGCGACTTATTTTTTCCATTGCAAGGACAACGCGATGGACATGAGTTTATAAATAGTGCCATTGAAAATGGTGTGAGTGCAACAATTTGGCAAAGCGATCATGATATTCCTAATGACAAGATACCTTATGTTGTCGTTAAGAATGTTTCGAACGCTTTTGAAACATTGGCCAAGTATTATTTGGGTAAAGTAAATCCGAGAGTTATTGCTGTAACTGGCAGCAATGGGAAGACTACTACCAAAGATATGATTGCAAAAATTCTTAGTACCAATAATAATGTAGCGAAAACTCCACAGAATTTTAACAATGAAATTGGTGTACCATTCACCATTTTGAATATGCCTACTAATACGGAAGTTTTGGTAGTTGAAATGGGAATGGACCGTCCTGGACAAATTGACCATTTGAGCAGTATTGCTAATCCAGATATTTCAGTTATTACGATGATTGGTGAGGCTCATATTGAGTTCTTTGGGACTCGTGACAAAATTGCTGACGCAAAAATGGAGATTGTCGTTCACTTACAAGAAGACGGAAGATTTGTCTTTAATGGTGATGAGCCATTATTGTTAGAACGTGCTAAAAAAGTTAATCAAGAGAAGTTAACTTTCGGCAATCAAGACAGTAATACCTTGTATGCAACACAAATAAGCCCTGGTAAAACGTCAACTAAATTTAAGACTAACCTTTGGCCAGAGCTAGATTTTGAAATTCCAATGATGGGTGAATATAATGTTAATAATGCATTGGCTGCTTTATTAGTTGGAAAAGTTTCTCATATTCAACCTGAGGCAATGCAAAAAGCCTTAAGCAATCTGTTCGTTACTCAAAACCGGACAGAGTGGATGAAGGCAAAAAATGGTGCTGATATTTTGAGTGATGTGTATAACTCAAATCCAACAGCTGCCATTGAAGTTTTAAACAGTCTCAAAGAAATAAAAACAGCCGGTCGGAAGTTGATCGTTTTAGGAGATATGTTGGAGTTAGGGGATGCTTCTAAGCGTCTACATGAATCTCTCTTTGAACATATCAGTCCAGATGACTTTGAAAAAGTCTATTTAATTGGTGATTATATGAAGTTTTTGAAAGATAAACTCAGTGACAAGTATGATTCCTCTAATTTGTTTTGGTACGAAAAAGACCAACTTGCTGACTTGACCACAGATTTAAAGAAAGAATTAAAACCAGATGACACCGTCTTATTAAAGGGAAGCCATGGAATTCACTTAGAAAACGTTTTACATGATTTAATTTAGAAGTTGTTATTTGAGTTTGTGTATAAAACGTGGTAAAGTAGTCAAATTGTTATTTATCGTGTTTTAAAAAATGGAGGACATTTGTGAAATTTAAAGAATTAGATTTAGATCCCAGATTATTGAGTGCCGTAGACGAAGCCGGTTTTGAAGAAACTACACCTATCCAAGCTCAAACTATTCCACTAGTTATGACTGGCGACGACGTTATCGGACAAGCTCAAACTGGTACAGGTAAGACGGCAGCCTTTGGCTTACCATTGCTAAATGCCGTTGATACTCAATCAAGCGATATTCAAGCATTGATTATCTCACCAACTAGAGAATTAGCTATCCAAACTCAAGAAGAGTTATATCGTTTAGGTAGTAAGAAGAAAGTTAAAGTTCAAAGTGTTTATGGTGGATCAGATATTAGAAGACAAATTCGTGCTCTAAAGAGCCATCCACAAATCATCGTTGGTACACCGGGTAGAATGCTCGATCACATCAACCGTCACACTTTGAAGTTGCACAACGTTAAGACTGTTGTACTTGATGAAGCTGATGAAATGTTGGACATGGGATTCGTTGAAGATATTGAAAGTATCCTATCAAACGTACCTAATAAGCACCAAACATTGTTGTTCTCTGCAACAATGCCTAAGCCAATCATGAAGATTGCTGATAAGTTCATGACTGAACCTAAGATTGTTAAGATTAAGTCAAAGGAATTGACTGCTGACAAGATTGAACAATACTTTGTTAAAGCAAAAGATTTTGAAAAATTTGATTTGATGACACGTCTTTTCGATGTTCAAGCACCTGAATTGGCCTTGATTTTCGGACGTACTAAGCGTCGTGTTGACGAATTGACTCGTGGATTGCAAGCTCGTGGTTACAACGCTGAAGGTATTCACGGAGACTTATCACAAGATAAGAGAACGAGCGTTTTACGTAAGTTCAAAGCTGGTAAGTTAGACTTCCTTGTGGCAACTGATGTTGCTGCTCGTGGTTTGGATATTTCCGGTGTATCACATGTTTATAACTATGATATTCCTCAAGATCCTGACAGTTATGTTCACCGTATTGGACGTACAGGACGTGCCGGACACTCTGGTGTGTCAGTAACTTTCGTTACACCAAACGAAATGGGTTACTTACGTACAATCGAAAACCTAACAAAGAAGCGCATGGAACCAATGGCTCCACCAACTGATAAAGAAGTTCTTAAAGGACAACTTGAAGCAGTTAAACAAGAGATTAAAGATACTTTGGAACATGACAAACATCTTGATCGTTTTGATGACGCTGTTACAGAATTGCTTTCAGAATATTCAGCTGAAGATATCACACGAGTATTCTTGAGTGATGCAATCAAAGATGCTGAAAGTGTTCCCGTTAAGATTGCTCCTGAAAGACCACTTCCATCTAGAAAAGTTAGTCACAGTAGATCAGGTCATGGCCGTCGTGGTAGAAATAACGGTGGTCGCGGTCGTCGTAATGGTGGCGAAAACCATCACAGACGTCGTAACAATGATCATCATGATGACAAGAATGGTGGCAAGCGTCGTGAACATGACAATCGTCGTCACGGACGTAGCAAGAAATCATTCAAGATTAGAACAAATCTAGAAAAATAATATAAAATTATAATATTTTTGATTTAGGCAAGGTAAATGAGTTTACTTTGCCTTTTTTTGTACAGTAAAATAGGGCAAGTGCTTAGAATAAATAACACTTAATAAATAATTTTATGAAGTATTTTGCCTAATTGGACTTGTAAAGTATTTTGAAAATGCTATCATTTAGGCTTAGACTTCACAAGTTACCAATGGAGTTGGAAGTGTTTGTGGATAAGCGCTTTTGATTTTTAAAAAATTAATTTTTTTGCACAAGGATAAACTTGTGGATAAGTTTTTTCTGTTGGTTTAATGAGTTATATGAGATGCATGTGAGTTATTTTTTCGGTATCTCTTTTGAAATAAAGCATATTAGGTAACTTTATTCAGAGGTTAAGTATGTTTTTGAACTCTGAACTTGAAAACAAGTAAGTTATACTTACTTAATTTTTTTGTATAATTAAGTCACTTTATTGTGCTTGTTCACTGAAACGAGCTGCACAAGGGCAACTCTCTACACCTAAGTCTATTTCCCAAACCGTCTGCTACGCAGCCAATTTGAGAAATTGTCTTACGCTCCGAGAGCTAATCGCCCTTGTTCCGCTCTCTAAAAAAGGAGTTGTATTCTATATATGATTAAGGGTCTGGGTATAGATATTGCGGAGATTGATCGAGTACGTAAGATTTATGGTCGTCATCCTCGATTTTTGGAGAAAATTTTAAATGAAGATGAGATTGCTGTTTTCAATTCTTTAAATACTGAAAAGGCTAAGATTACTTATCTAACAGGGCGTTTCTCTGTTAAGGAGGCTTTCACTAAAGCTATGGGAACTGGGCTTCGTGGCATCGGTTTTCATGATTTGAGCATTTTGAATCATCAATCTGGTCAACCTTATATCAAAACTGATTTATTTAAAGGAAATATCTTGGTATCTATTTCGGATACTGATGAGCTAGTAATAACCGAGGTTATTCTAGAGGAGGCAGAGTAATATGTTACCATCAATTCATCGTCCAGCTTATGTGGAAGTTGATTTAAGCAAATTAAAAAAGAATCTTCAAAATGAGTTAAATGCCGTCCCTGAAGGTACTGAGGTTTTTGCAGTCGTAAAAGCTAATGCTTATGGTCACGGTTTAGTTAAGGTTGCTCAAGCAGAAATTGCTTATGGTGCAACTGGTTTATGCGTAGCTACATTAGATGAGGCTTTAGAGGTACGTAATAGTGGCGTACAAGCTCCAATTCTCGTTTTAGGTATAATTCCCGTCGAGTATGCAAAAATCGCTTCAAGAGCTAATATATCAGTTACAGTTGGTGACCTAGATTGGCTAAAGGTGGCTGTCGAATTACGAACAACTAACTTAAAAGTTCATCTTGCCATCGATAGTGGTATGGGTCGAATCGGTTTTCAAAACCGCGATGATTTAGTTGAAGCCTGCAATTTCTTGAACGAACATCAAAGAGCCTTTATTCCAGAAGGTTTATTCACGCACTTTGCAACAGCAGATAGTCCTGATGAAAAGTATTTTGAAAAACAAGTTGCAAATTTCAAAGAAATGAAGAGAGATTTGCCCACGAACTTTACTTATGTTCACTGTGCAAATTCAGCAACAGCTTTGTGGCATAAGGATTTGGCCATCAATATGGTGCGCTATGGAATTGCCTTGTATGGTTTAAACCCTTCAGGGACAGATATTACGCAATTGCCATTTAAATTAGAACCTGCTTTGAGCCTTTATTCAGAGCTAGTTTTTGTTAAGAAAGTCAAGGCTGGTACAAGTATTGGATATGGTGCAACTTACACAAGCCAAGAGGATGAATGGATCGGTACGGTTCCCATTGGCTATTCAGATGGTTGGTTGCGCCGGATGTCTGGTTCAAATGTTTTGATCAATGGTCAAAAATGTCAGATTGTTGGTCGGGTCTGCATGGATCAATTCATGGTTCGACTTCCTAAGAAAATGCCAGTCGGTACTCGAGTAACTATTATTGGTAAAGATGGCGATGAGGAAATCACCGCTACTGATGTGGCTGAATATGCTAAAACAATTAATTATGAAATTCTTTGCTGCTTGAGTGAAAGATTGCCAAGAGTATATAAAAAATAAAGAAATATTTGTGTTTCAAATATTAAAATTTAAGAGGTCTTGATAATTATTCTTTTTATTATCAGGGCTCTTTTTTTATCGGCAGAAGTAAAAAATAGTTAAAATCTAATTCCTTTCTTTAAAATTAATTCCCAGCTTAATTAAATTGTTAAGGCTTACATTACATGATATGATGTATTCATCAAAAAGAAATCCACAATAAGGAGGAAAGATTGATGATAGTTGGCGTACCTAAAGAGCTAAAGAAACAGGAAGATCGTGTTGGTTCGACACCAGATGGAGTGGCGGGGCTAGTTAAAGCAGGTCATCAAGTTTTAGTTGAAGACAATGCCGGTCTAGGTTCTGGATATACTAACCAACAATATCTTGATGCAGGAGCATCAATCGTTACTCAAGCTGAGGCTTGGAATTGCGAGATGATTATCAAAGTTAAGGAACCAATCGAAAGTGAGTACAAATATTTTAAAGCTGGTCAAATTATTTACACATATTTACATTTGGCAGCTAATAAAAAATTAACCGAGGCATTATTGGAAAGTAAAGCAACGGGAATCGCCTATGAAACTATGATTGGTCCAGATGGCAGTTTGCCACTGTTGTTCCCAATGAGTGAAATTGCCGGTCGAATGGCAGTGCAAGTGGGAGCTCATTTTTTAGAGAAACCACATCTTGGTAAAGGATTGCTCCTGAGTGGCGTTCCAGGAGTAAAAAAGGGCAAAGTTACGATTATTGGCGGTGGAACAGTTGGTGTCAACGCAGCCAAAATTGCGATTGGTATGGGAGCATCTGTCACGCTCTTAGATATCAATCCCAAGCGTTTGGAAGAAATTGAAAATATCTTTTCGGGCAAGATTCAAACATTGATGTCTAATTCACAAAATATTGCACATTGTGTCAAAGAATCTGACTTGGTAATTGGAGCGGTACTGATTCCGGGAGCTGCAACTCCAAAATTGGTTACTGAAAAAATGATTGCTTCAATGGAAGCCGGCTCAGTGGTGGTGGATATTCCTATCGATCAAGGTGGTCTCTTTGAAACTAGCGTTAAGGCAACAACTCATGAAGATCCCGTTTATGTCTCGCATGGTGTAGTTCATTATACTGTGGCTAATATTCCAGGAGCGGTTCCGAAAACTGCTACTCAAGCCTTATCAAGCGTTACAATGCCATATGCTTTAGCAATCGCTGACAAGGGCGTGTCTTTGGAACAAAATAAAACTATTCAAACTGGCATCAATACTTATCAAGGCAAGTTGACTCAAAAAGCTGTTGCGGATAGTTTGAACTTGGAATACAGCTCGTTGATAGATATTATAATGAATGATTCTAAAGTAAAAAATTAAAAAGAGACTGTGACAAAAGCAGCTTTTAATCCAAAAAAAAGTTGTGATATAGATTTGTACAAATCTTATATCACAACTTTTTAGTTACCAAATTTTAATTTTGAAAATTTCCTTAAGTCCTGAAAGGACAAAAGTAGGAATAGCAGGGATAAAGATGACCCATAAATAAACGATTCGAGGTAATTGCGCTGTTCCCATCACAAGATTGAAGAATGGGATGGCAGTGACTAGAATTGATGAAATACCAGCAAATAAAACTGCTACTAATAGATGTTTATTTTCAAATGGATTTCTTCTAAAAATCGATTTGGAGCTTCTAGCATCAAAAACATGCCATAATTGTCCGAAAACTAGGGTCAAAAAAGCGGCTGTTTGAGCTTGATTAGGGGTGAAATTATTTCGTGCAGCCCAGTAAAAGGCTAAGTAAACCATCGCTCCCATAATAGTTCCTCGAATCAAGACTCTTGACCAGGTGTGGTTAGCGAGAATCGATTCGTTTACATCACGAGGTTTTTCTTTCATAATGTCAGATTCAGCAACATCATATCCTAAAGCAAATGATGGCAAAGAATCGCTGATCATATTGACCCATAAGACCATCAAAGCAGTCAACGTTGCTGTACCAGCGGTTACTTGACCAATCGATTGAGTAAAGAATAATCCAAATAGTAAAGACATTACTTCGGCAACGTTAGTTGTTAGTTCATGACGCATGAAATTTTTGATATTAGCGTAAATCATCCGACCACTACGAACTGATTTTTCAATGGTCGTAAATTTGTCATCTAGTAAAATCAAATCGGCTGAATCTTTGGTTACTTCCGTACCGGTTATACCCATGGCAATTCCAATGTCGGCTGCTTTTAAAGCTGGAGCATCATTGACACCATCGCCAGTCATAGCAACTATTTGTCTTTGACGTTGCAGCTGCTTGATAATTCTTTGTTTATGTTCTGGGGTTACTCGTGCATAGATATTCGTTTTTAAAACTGAATTGAAGAGTTCATCATCAGACATCTTCTCGATTTCAGAACCTGAAATTACAACTGCGTTTTTAGATTTGACGATTCCCAAATCATAAGCAATAGCTCGGGCTGTTTTGGCATGGTCGCCGGTAATCATCACTACTTCAATTTTGGCATCGTTTAAAGTTTTAACTGATTTTTTAACTTCTGGCCTTGGTGGATCAATAATGCCAGCTACGCCAACAATCGTCAGTTGCTGTTCTAATTCCTCAATAGTACTTGTCTGTGCTTCTTTTTGAGTTAAGTCACGATAGGCAACTGCTAAAGTCCGCAGAGCTTTAGTAGCGTATTCGTCGACTATATTTGAGAATTGTTGATGATTGGAACTGGAAACAATTTTATTATTAAGCAAAATGTTTTGACTATTTTTTAAAAGAACATCAGGAGCTCCTTTGGTATAAAGCCGATAGGCAGTTGGCGTCTCAACAACAACGCTCATCATTTTACGGTCACTGGTAAAAGGCAATGTTCTCATAATTTTATTGGAACTTTTTAGTGATTCTTTAGTTACGCCAGCTTTTTGGCCTAAAACATTTAAGGCAATTTCTGTTGGATTTCCAAACGGTTTGAATTTCCCATTGACCTCTTTGACAGAAGCCTCGTTACATAAGACGCTACCTTTGATAAATAAGGAATCATCAGCTTGAAAATTAATTTCACCGGCTTTGATTTCTCCCACTGGTTCATAACCAAGTCCACTTACTTTGTAGGAATGTTGACCGTCATAAAAATTAGTTACGGTCATTTGATTTTGCGTTAAAGTACCAGTTTTATCGGAACAAATATAAGAGGTACTGCCTAAAGTTTCAACGCTATTGAGGGACTTGATCAATCCATTATTAGCAGCTGTCTTAGTAGCACCGATCGTCAGAACAATCGATAAAACAATTGGCATTGCATCAGGGATTGATGCTACAGCTAAGGAAATCGAGGTTGATAAAACAGATGTGATTGAAGCAATACTTAATTCACCAGCCTTGATGATTCCAATGATAAAAGTCAAAATAACGACAGCTAAAGAGATTTTCATCAAACTGCTAGTTAATTTTTTAATGGTGACTTGAAGTGGGGAAGTCTTTGTATCTGAATTTTGAATCAACGTCGCAATGTTACCCATTTCGGTGTTATCACCGATACCAACAACGACACCAATACCTTGGCCGTTAGAGACAGTTGAACCTGAATAACCCATGTTATTACGGTCAGCCAATTGAGTATCTTCAGAAATAACTGAAGTATCTTTTGAAATTGCATCAGCTTCACCAGTTAAGTGAGACTCGATAACTTGTAATTCTGAACTCTTGATCCAGCGTACATCGGCTTCAACAAAGTCTCCCATTTTAACTTTGATAATATCGCCGACGACAATTTGGGAAGTGGGGATGGTTTGCCATTCATGGTCTCGCAAGACAACGCTAGTCCGGTTATCCATTTCTTTCAGGGCATCTAGACTCTTTTTGGTGCTCATTTCTTGGAAAAAGACGATTGAAGCATTTATAATGACTAAGATAAAAATGGCAATAGCTTCATAAAGAGCTTCTTTTCCATGTTGTGGTTCATTTTGAACATTGAAGGCGTAAAAAGAACTTAGCAGAGATAAAAAAATTGCACCGATAAGTACAATCACGATAGGTTCTTTAAAGCCCTTGAGAAAAATTTTCCACGCGGGATCTTCTTTTTTCTCAGATAGTTTATTTGTACCATATAAATTTCGATTTTCGAGGACTTGTTGATTACTTAGGCCACGGTTTGAATCGACTAATAGCTTATCTAAAACGTCAGTAGTTGTTAGTTGATAGAATTTGGTCAGAAAATCAGTCCTTTCACTAATTTCGCAATAATTTTCATACAAAATGGGATTGATAAAATTTATAAATTATTTTGCCCTTGTAAAAATATTATCATATTTTATATATGTCATGCCATAAATTAAGACTAATAAAAAATCCCTACTAGCCGACGTAGCTCAGCTGATAAGGATTTTTTGGTTTTGTTTTAAAAACGGTTTTGTTTTAGAAACTTATGGTACGGGTGTATCTTAAAACAGATTGAAAATATTTACTTTCTAAATGATTAAAGTTTGAAATTACCTGCTGCGTAGATAATTTTACAACCTTGATCAATAGAAAAAATTATCTTACAAAGTGTTCTTATCTAGTATTTTACCAGACTTTAAGTCATCAATTTCAGAAACTATGAAATTCTTTTTCTCAAGACGCTTGATAATTTCTTTTAAAGTGTCGACGTCGGTTCCAGAAGGTAATGTGAATAAAGTTCTGCGGACCACTTCGTTTGACTTGGCATCTAAAGTCATACAAGCCGCAACCGAAACGTATTTGGCAAAGATTTTGGACATTTTTTCCAAATCGCCTCTGTCGCCTGAAGAACTGACAGTTAGTACATAACTACTAATATCCAAGTTCCAGGCATCTGATAGCATACTCAAAAGTCGCGAGTGTGTCAAAATTCCATAGAAAAGATTATTCTCATCTAAGACTGCGATGTAAGGCAAATCTTTGATATTAAAGAATACTTTGAAGAATGGTGAATCAACGCTGATAGTTTTAGTAGCGTTTTTCATTAAAGTAGTTACAGGAAGACTCATATCGCCACCACGTGACTTGTGACGGTAGATATGCATCTTATAAATGTTTCCCCTAAATATTTGTCCACTTTCATCTAAAATTGGCACACAACGGAAACCTGAGTCTTCTAGAATCTTTAAAGCTTGTTCGAGTGTAACAGTTTCTTTAACAGTTGTAAGCTTGTCCTTTTTGAGTACAAGTGATTTAACTAACATATATATTCACATCCAATCAAATTATAATTGAATTAATAATACAGTAAATCCAAGGAAAAAAAAAGCTGAAACAAATTTTTCATTTGTTTCAGACTTTTTTTCAAGCGAGATATTAAAGATTATTGACGACCTTCGATACCTGTTGCTTCGAAACCATCTTTAAGAATTTTTTCAAGTTCTGCAGCTGATTTCTTCATTTGTGCTGATTCTTCATCATTCAATGGAACTTCGATGATTTGTTTTAGACCTTTACGGTTAACGATTGCAGGTGAACCGATGTAAATGTCTGAAACGCCATATTGACCAGTCATCATATTTGATAATGGAAGAACAGTGTTTTCATCGTTTAACAATGCCTTAGAAATTCTTGCAAGTGCAGTACCGATACCGTAGAATGTAGCACCCTTAGTATTGATAATGTCATAAGCTGCGTTAACAACTTTCTTGTAAATCTTGTCAAGAGTATCTTTAGTAATTTCTGGATGTGATTCCATCCATTCGGCCATTGTAACGCCACCGATTGTTAGATGTGACCATGCAGCGAATTCTGAATCACCGTGTTCACCCATGATGTAACCATGAACTGAACGAGGGTCAAGATCTAATTCTTCACCAACGAATTTTTGTAATCTAGCAGTATCAAGTGAAGTACCTGAACCAATAACACGTTCCTTAGGGAAGCCTGAAAGTTTCCAAGTAGCGTATGTAAGGATATCAACAGGGTTAGCAGCAACTAAGAAGATACCATTGAATCCTGATTCAACGATAGGGTCAACGATTGTCTTCAAGATGTTCAAGTTCTTGTTAACAAGGTCAAGTCTTGTTTCACCTGGTTTTTGTGGAGCACCAGCAGTGATAACAACAAGATCTGCATCCTTAGCATCTGAATATTCACCAGCGTGAATGTTCTTTGGGTATGAGAATGGAATTGCATCTGCAAGGTCCATTGCGTCACCCTTAATCTTGTCTTTAGCGATATCACAGATAACTAGTTCTTGAGCAATACCTTGAAGTGTCATAGCATAAGCAAAAGTTGAACCTACGGCACCGTCACCAACTAGAAGTACTTTTTGGTGATTCTTTTCGTTTGTTGGAGTTGTCATTATAAAATATCATCCCTTCGAAAATAATATGTTCCGTGGTTCATTATACAAATAATTGAGGTAAATAAACAAGCTGATTGTGAAAAAAGTGAAAATTTAGTATTTTTAACATGATATAATGTAAGTTCGAAATGAGGTATTAAATATGAAACTAATCGTTGGCTTAGGAAATCCTGGAAAGAAATACGATCGCACCAAGCATAATATGGGCTTTATGACGATTGATAAATTAATGGACGAGTATGGCCAGACACAAATGAAAAAAGACTTTGAAGCACAATATTGCAAATTCAAAGTCGCTGGGGAAACAGTTTTTCTAGTTAAACCTTTGACATTTATGAATGAATCAGGTCGAGCAGTTAACTTTTTGATGGGTTACTACCAAATAAAACCTAGCGAGTTGATGGTTATCCAAGATGATCTCGACATGCAAATTGGTAAAGTTCGACTAAGAACCAAGGGTTCTGCTGGTGGACATAATGGGATTAAGAGTATAATTTCTTCTATAGGAACAAAAGACTTTAATCGTATTAAAATTGGTATCCAACATCCTGATAGACAATCAGTCGTTAATTGGGTTCTAACGCCGTTTTCAAAAGACCAAGCACCAGTGGCATTATCCGGCATCGATCAAGCAGTTGATATGGTCAAGGACTGGGTCGACGGTACCGATATTAATCAATTGATGAATAAATATAATTAAATTAACGATAAAGGGGGGCAAAAATTGAATTTAATAAATTTCATTTTTAATAAGCTAAACCTTGGGGAATTTATTAATCAAGTCAAGCCCAAAACGAAGAACTTGTTGACTGGTTTGACGGGATCGACGATTTCCCTTTTTGCATTGGAAACTTTAAAACAAACCGATAAAAAGGTTTTAATGGTGGAAAACACAAATTTTCATGCAAACAAGCTCTATGATGATTTGAACTATTTGGATAGCGAGCTAGTTCATATTTTTCCAGTTGAAGAATCGATTTCAACTGAATTAGCTACTAGTTCACCAGATGAATTGAGCCAACGACTAGATTCATTGAGCTTTTTAGCAAGTGATAAACCGGGGATTATCGTCACTTCAGTCGCTGGTTTGGAATATGAATTATCGGCTAAAGCGTTATTTCAAAATGCACAATTAGACATCAAAAAAGATGCTGAATATGATTTAGAAAATTTGAATCAACAATTTGTACAAATGGGTTACGTCAAGGATAAATTGGTTGCTAAACCTGGCGATTTTGCTATCCGTGGCGATATTGTCGATATTTATCCTTTAGATGTCGATAATCCAGTTAGAATTGATTTCTTTGGCGATCAAGTGGAAGAAATCAAGTTCTTTGATACAGAGACGCAACGCAGCATGGATTCAGTTGACCAAATTACAATTTTGCCAGCTCAAGATCGAATCATCACTGACGAACAAGTGGAATCTGGATTGCAAAAACTGCAAAAGAGCTACCAACGTCAACTAGAAGCAGCTGATAAAGATACTAAAAATAATTTGGAAGTTTCTTTTGGTCAAACGATTGAAGAATTATCAGAAGGGATACGTCCAGAAAATGTTGGTCGAATCGCTGACTATATTTTTGAACGTCCTAGCAGTTTATTAGATTATTTAACGGATGATGACCTGATTATCTTTAATGAATTCAATCGTTTGGTCGAGCAATCAAATGATAGTAAAGCCGAAAATCAATCTTGGCTAGCTAGTCAATTAGAGTTCGGTAAAGCTTTGCCAGAACAAAAGATTCGTCAAGATTTCAATGAATTGATCAAAAAAGACGTTCATGGACAAATTTATCTATCTGCATTCCAGCAAGGTATGGGGCATATCCGCTTGAATCAATTGGAAAATGTTTCCGTGCGTTCAATGCAGCAATTTTTCAGTCAGATGCCTCTATTAAAATCAGAAGTGGAACGTTGGCAAAAGCAAGCGTATACCGTAATTTTAATGATCAGCAATGATAAACGAATCAATGCAATCAACGATACCTTGGTTGATTTCGGTATTAAGGCGACTTTAACGACTGAAGATAAAGTGTTAGCACAAACGACTCAACTGATGAATGCAGGGCTTTCTTCTGGTTTTGAAATGCCTGAAGAAAAATTGGCAATCATTACCGAAAAAGAATTATTCAATCGTCAACCAAAGAAACGTCGTCATCAAACTTTGGCTAACGCTGAACGATTAAAGAGTTATAACGAATTGAAACCAGGCGACTACGTTGTCCACGTCAATCATGGTATCGGTAAATTTATCGGTATGCAGACAATGGAAGTCGATGGCAAGCATCAAGATTACATCACGATTGAATACCGTGACGATGGTCGTTTGTTTATTCCAGTCTCACAATTGGACATGGTTCAAAAATATGTTTCAGCTGAAGGAAAGTCTCCTCGAGTTAATAAGCTTGGTGGCAATGAATGGCAAAAAACTAAGCGGAAGGTTCAATCTAATATTGAAGATATTGCAGATGATTTGATTGATCTTTATGCAAAACGTGAAGCTGAAAAAGGTTTTGCTTTTCCTAAAGACGACCAGATGCAACATGATTTTGACAACGCCTTTCCATATCCAGAAACGCCGGATCAATTAAGGTCAGTCGATGAAATCAAGCGTGATATGGAAAAGCCTCATCCAATGGATCGACTTTTAGTTGGGGATGTTGGCTTTGGTAAAACAGAAGTTGCTTTAAGAGCAGCTTTTAAGGCGGTTGAAGCAGGTAAGCAAGTTGTCTTCTTAGCACCAACGACGCTTTTAGTTCAACAGCATTATGAGACAATGAAAGACCGTTTTGCTGGCTTTCCAGTTAATATCGGAATTCTTTCGAGATTTCAAACTCGTAAGCAAAGTAAGGAAACTATTGAAGCCTTGGAAGATGGTTCTTTAGATATTATTGTGGGAACGCATCGTTTGCTTTCAAAAGATGTTAAATTCAGCGATATCGGCTTGTTGATTATTGATGAGGAACAACGTTTTGGTGTTAAACATAAGGAAAAGATCAAGCAATTAAAGGCAAATGTCGATGTTTTGACTTTGACGGCAACGCCAATTCCACGGACTTTAAATATGTCGATGTTAGGCGTTCGTGATTTGTCTTTGATTGAAACGGCACCAAGCAATCGTTATCCAGTTCAAACTTATGTTATGGAACAAAATTATCAAGTGATTGCTGGAGCTATCAAACGTGAAATGGCTCGTGGCGGTCAAGTCTTTTACTTGCACAATCGAGTTGAAGATATGGAACAAGTGGCCGATCAATTGCAAGCTTTAGTTCCAGATGCAAGGATTGCCACAGCGCATGGTCGAATGAACGAGACCCAAATGGAAGGCGTGATTTCTGACTATTTGGAAGGCGACTATGATGTCTTAGTAACCACGACCATTATTGAAACTGGTGTCGATATGCCTAATACCAATACTTTGATTGTTGAGAATGCTGACCGTTATGGTCTATCTCAGCTTTATCAAATCAGAGGACGTGTCGGTCGGTCGAATCGAGTGGCTTATGCTTACTTGATGTATCGTCCTAATAAAGTTCTAACGGAAGTCGGCGAACAAAGACTTGAAGCCATCAAGAACTTCACTGAATTAGGTTCTGGTTTCAAGATTGCTATGCGAGATTTGTCGATTCGTGGTGCTGGTAATTTGTTAGGTAAACAACAGCACGGTTTCATCGATTCAGTCGGTTTTGATTTGTATTCACAAATGTTAAACGATGCTGTGGCTAAAAAACGTGGCCACACGAAAGCTGAAAAGACGAATGCTGAAGTTAATCTCGCTTTGGAAGCTTATCTTCCCGAGACTTATATCACTGATCAAAGACAAAAAGTTGAACTTTATAAACGAATCAGACAGATTGATTCACTTGAAAATTATCAAGAAGTTAAATCAGAGTTGTTAGACCGTTTCGGCGATTATCCACAAGAAGTTGCTAATTTATTGGACATTAGTTTATTGAAGAATTCCTTTGATGAATCCTTAGTAAAGAGCGTCATCATGCGTAATGGGATGATCAATTTTAAGTTCTCTCAAAAAGCTAACGATTACTTAACAGGTGATTTAGTTTTCAAATTCTTAAGCAATACAACGATGAAAGCTAAAGTCAGCGATAAGAACGGTGGCTTCACAATCACGCTGGATTCAGGAAGCGTTGATAAGGATAAGTGGTTTGACCAGCTGAAAAACTTTGCTCAAAAAATGGCCGAGGATTTTGATAAATTAAAGAAAGAAAAAATTAAAAAATAATATGCAAAAAGAAGTGTCTAGGGCGATAAAGGGGACCTGGATTTTGACGATAGCATCGCTGTTTTCAGAACTGCTGAGTGCTATTTATCGGATTCCATTACAAAATATCGTTGGGGATCGGGGCTATTTCATCTATCAACAGGTTTATCCTCTCTATGGGATTTTTTCTGTCTTGGCGCTTTCGGGATTGCCAGTCGTTATTTCAAAGACTTTTGCACAGCAGGATACAATAATTGCGAAACATAACCTATTGAAAAAGACATTTAACCTATTATTAGTAAGCTGCGTCGTCATTACAGGGTTATTGTGGTTTTATGCGAAGTATCTCGCTTTTTTAATGGGAGATCCTAATTTATATCCTGAAGTGCGAGCAGTCTCATTAGCATTTTTACTAGTTCCATTTGAAGCTAGTTTGCGTGGATATTTTCAAAGCAATTTGATTATGGAACCAAGTGCCATTTCGCAAGTTTCTGAACAATTGGTGCGAATCGTAATCATAATTGGCAGTGCTTTACTGTTTGGACGCGGAGTTTTTGATGTCTACAAAATGGGGACCTGGGCTAACTCAGGAGCCTTTATTGGTGGGATTTTTGCAGTCTTCATTTTAGTTATCTGGTTTTTAAAAGATAAGTCTAAATTGGATAAAGCAAAATTGCATCAGGATAAAAAGTCCCATCACCCAATCAAATTGGAACATGGACTAGTCTTAGAAGTGGTTTTAATCGTTGTTTTTACTGGAATAACGATTTTTTACCAGTTCATTGATTCATTTTCAATGTTGCGGCTATTAATGCACGCCGGAATTAATTTAAATCAAGCAGAGATTCAAAAAGGTATCTTTGATCGTGGACAGCCGTTGTTGCAATTGGGCATTGTTTTGTCATTGTCATTTGTTTCGACTATCATGCCGCAATTAAAAGAAACCAATCGTCTCAAACAAAATAAGAGTACGATTCAAAAGATGGTTCGAGTGTGCTTATGGCTATCAGTCGCAGAAACTGCTGGCTTAATTGCCTTAATGCCTCAAATCAATACAATGCTTTTTACAGATGCTAGTGGTTCAAAATCATTAGCCATTTACATGTTGTCGATAATGATTGTGTCATTTATCAACTTATTGATTGCTGTGACTAGTGGGGATGACGAAAAGAATGTTCATAAACTAATTCTTTTTGGAATGTCTTTGTTAGCCAAGATAGCTTTGAATATTATTTTGATTCCAAAGTTTGGGATAGCTGGAGGAGCAATGGCCACTGTCCTAAGCGAATGCGTAATTTTGTTTGGTATCTTAATAATTTATAATTTCAATCGTGAATTTTTATCGTTGGATAAAAAATTTATCCTTTCACTGATAAAAGTTGGTTTAATCATGGCAATAGTTGTTAAAATAATCGTTAAGCTTTTATCAATGGCCGTAATTGTCAATCGCCCAAGCAGCGTGTTGATAAACATTATTGCCATACCGATTGGAGCCTTGATTTATTTGAGTTTGACGAAGCATTGGCAAATGTTAACTAAAGAAGAATGGGAAATTTTACCCATGGGAAAATATATTACAAAATTTATGAAGATTAGGGAGTAAATATGAGGTTAGATAAATTTTTAAAAGTAAGTCGAATTATCAAGCGTAGAACCGTTGCTAAAGAATTCACCGACAATGGTCGAGCTTTAATCAATGATCGAGTTGCCAAATCGTCTACTGACGTTTCTGTTGGTGACGTTATTGAATTGCATTTTGGTGAAAGAACTATGAAAATCAAGGTTCTTAACATCAAAGAAACAACTAAGAAAACTGAATCTGAAGATATGTACGAAGAAATATAATTAATGTTTGAAATAGATTAAAATTAACAATTTTATTATTCAAATAAGCGCATAAACTTGTTATACTCAAGGTAATCAATTCTAGGGGAGTAGTGGTATGGAAGTACGTAAACTAAATTCCAATGTTTCGGTTTTACAACCGAAGAAATCAAAATCTCCAAATCCTAATCGGAACAATTATGTCAAAAAAGTACATCGCAGAAGAATTGCGATGATTGGGATTATTTTTGCGATTATTTTAATAGTATTTGGCGTGCAAATTTTTAATGCCCACAGGACGTACGCTAATACGATGGATCAGATTGAAGTTAGCAAGCAAAAGCTTAGCAAACAGAAATCGACTCAGAGTGATTTAAAATTGGAAGTTAGTCAACTTCATGATACGAATTATTTGGAAAAATATATTCGCCAGAAGTATATGTATAGTAAATCAGGCGAACAAATTTACAATTTACCTGACGACGTTAAGACCACTACGATTCAAAAATAGGGAAAGGAATTATTTTTAATTAGATGACAGTTGAAGTAGGAGCTAAAACAGAAGGTAAAGTAACTGGAATTACAAATTTTGGGGCATTCGTAGACCTCGGAGAAGGACAAAGCGGAATGGTGCACATCAGTGAGATTGCTGATGGATACGTCAAAGATATTCACGATGTGCTAAGCGTTGGCGATACTGTTAAAGTTTTAGTTCTTAATGAAAAGGATCATAAAATCGCATTATCGATTAAGCAAGCAACCGATAGACCTAAGCCAAAGTATCATTCACATCGTTCACATGATCGAAATGATAGAAAACCACAGCAACATAAACCTGAAAGTTTTGATGATATGATGTCGGGCTTCATGAAAGAAAGTGAAGAACGTTTGAGTATCCTTAAAAAGAATACCGAAGGAAAACGTGGTGGCCGTGGAGGTCGTCGTAGTTAATATTTCATCGGAGGGGTTGAGACATTGTCTCAGCCTTTTTAATTTTAGGAGAATTTGAAATGCTAATTGATAAAAGAATTGTAGGTACTGTCAAAAGAAATTTAGAACGTTTCCAAGCTAAGAAAATCTTAGTAGCTGTTTCTGGCGGCGTGGATTCAATGGTTTTATTGAATGTCATTGCCCAAATTTTACCGACTGATAAATTTGGCGTCGTTAATGTTGATCATGATCTTCGACCAGAGAGCAAATCCGAAGTACAATTCGTCAAGGATAATTGCCAAAAAAATGGTTACCAATTTTTCACGAAAAAGTGGGATAAAAAGCCTCGTGATGTTGGGATGGAAGCTGCTGCTCGAGAATTTCGTTATGGATTTTTTAAAGAAGTTATGAAACAAGAACATTTTGATACCTTGGTGACGGCTCATCATGGCAATGACTTGGCAGAAAATATCTTGATGAAGATGATTCGGTCCGGCAATGCTTATGAAATCATCAGCTTAAAAGAACAGAGAAATTTTGGCAATGGCCAGATAATTAGACCGCTTTTAGACTTTTCTAAAAAAGAATTAGCAGAGTATGGCGATATTCACGATATCAAACATGTGCAAGATGAAACTAATTTTAGTAATATTACTTTACGTAATCGTCTGAGAAATAATATTTTCCCTGAATTGCAAAAGGAAAATGGGCAACTCTTAGCTCATTTTCGTTTCTTTGATCAACAATTGATGGCTTTGATCGATTTAGCTCAAAAGCAATTTAGTCAAATCGAACAAGCCATGATATTAGTTGATGATGCACGAATAATTAAAGGAAAAATCAAGCCGGTTTTAAAATTGGACCATTTTCAACAAACTTTATTTTGGGGTAATTTTTTTGCTAAACGGCAATTGGATATTTCCATCAGCAATAAACAAATCAATCAAATTATCGGTATTTTAACCAATGATTCTGCCAATGCTTCGATTGATTTAGAGGATTCATGGCGCTTTATTCGTAGTTACGATCAATTCGTCGTTGAAAAGATTTCGACAAAAAATCTTACAGAGGTCGAGCTTCACTTGAATCGAGTGGCTACTTTAAATCACAGGAAAGTAACTGTGACGGAAGATGAAACTGATTTCTCAATAACGGTTGATAAAAAACCAGAAAAAATCACCTTAAGGACCAGAAGGAATGGTGATAAATTGCTCCTATCCAATGGTCAACATCAAAAATTAAGTAAAAGATTTATAAATGAGAAAATACCTGAATATAAACGTAATGATTATTTAGTTTTATTATTTGATAATCAGATTGTTTGGGTTGAAAAAATCTATAATATGAGTGATTATTTAAAAAAAGGTAATAAACATTACCAAATTAACTTGGATGGAGTAAAAGAATGAACTCAGATATAAAAAATGTTTTGGTTTCAAAAGAACAAATAGAAGAAGCCAATAAACGTCTTGGAAAAGAGCTTGCGGAAGAATATCGTGGAAAGAATCCTCTTTTTGTTTGTATCCTGCGTGGTGCAGCGATGTTTATGATGGATTTAGTTAAAGAGCTTGATATTCAAATGGAATACGACTTTATGGATGTTTCAAGTTATGGCGGCGAAAATACAGTTACTACTGGCGATGTGAGAATCATCAAGGATTTGGATACTTCGATTCGTGATCGAGATGTCGTTATAGTGGAAGATATTATTGATACCGGTTATACTTTGGACCGTTTGACCGAGCTATTTAATGCGCGACATGCTAAATCAATTAAAATCGTATCCTTTTTAGATAAGCCAGCTCGAAGAATCAAGCACGTCAAGGTCGATTATTTCGGAGTTCAAATTCCAGATGAGTTCGTTGTAGGCTATGGAATGGATTACAATGAACATTATCGTAATTTACCTTATGTGGGCGTTTTAAAACCAGAGGTCTATAGCACAAAATAATTAAGATAGAGTTACAATTATTATTGTGTTACTGTTCACCAATGTTACAATATGTATCGTCTAAGTAATTTAGGAGGAAATGTATGAAAAATAATCGAAATAGGTTAATTAATAATAGCCTGTTTTACATCTTGCTCTTTGTTGTTTTGGTTCTTGCAGCAAGTTGGTTTGCTGGTGGTCAATCCTCAGACCAATCTAAAACGTTAAGCCAAGACCAATTCATTACACAATTGAAGCAAGGCAAAGTGAAGAGTTTCAAGCTAGAACCCATTGGGGGAGCTTATCAAGTAACTGGTCAGTACAAGAAAGCTCAAAAAGCTGAAACGACACGCTCCGTGTCACTATTCAGCCGTTCTCAATCCACAACTACTAGTGAAGTAACTTCATTTAGTTCAACTGTTCTGCCCAACAATGATACGTTAAAGAGAATCAATAACGCTGCCTCAGCTCAGGATGTTAAGACAACAGCAGCTCCTAAGTCGCAATCAGGTCAGTGGATTTCGTTGATTCTGACGGTGGTTGTTCCGTTTGCATTATTCTTCTTTATAATCTTTGCAATGATGGGCCGTGGAGGCCAAGGTGGTGGCGCAAACCGTGTCATGAACTTTGGTAAATCTAAGGTCAAACCTGAAGATCCAAAGAAAAATAAAGTTAGATTTTCCGATGTTGCCGGTGCTGAAGAGGAAAAACAAGAACTTGTTGAAGTTGTTGAATTCCTAAAAGATCCTAGGAAGTACGTTTCTCTGGGAGCAAGAATTCCAGCTGGTGTTCTACTTGAGGGTCCTCCCGGGACAGGTAAAACTTTACTAGCTAAGGCTGTTGCTGGTGAAGCTAAAGTTCCATTTTATTCTATCTCTGGTTCAGATTTCGTTGAAATGTTCGTTGGTGTTGGTGCATCACGTGTACGTGATCTGTTCGAAAACGCCAAAAAAGATGCTCCATCAATCATCTTTATTGATGAAATTGATGCCGTCGGTCGTCAACGTGGTTCTGGTACCGGTGGTGGTAATGATGAACGTGAGCAAACCCTTAACCAATTATTAATCGAATTGGATGGATTTACAGGTAACGAAGGGGTCATCGTTATGGCCGCTACTAACCGTTCTGATGTTCTTGATCCAGCTCTATTGCGTCCAGGCCGTTTTGACCGTAAGATTCTTATTGGTCGTCCTGACGTTAAGGGCCGTGAAGCTATTCTTAAGGTTCACGCCAAGAACAAGCCACTTGCTGATGATGTTGATTTAAAGGCTATTGCTCAACAAACTCCAGGTTTTGCTGGTGCTGATCTAGAAAACTTACTAAACGAAGCTGCTTTAGTTGCTGCAAGACGTGGTAAGCATAAGATTGATGCTACTGACTTGGATGAAGCTGAAGACCGTGTTATTGCCGGTCCAGCTAAAAAGAATCGTGTTATTCCTCAAGAGGAACGTCATACTGTTGCTTATCACGAAGCAGGACATGCTTTGATTGGTTTAGTATTGAACGATTCTCGAGTTGTTAGAAAGGTTACAATCGTACCTCGTGGACGTGCTGGTGGTTATGCCATCATGCTTCCTAAGGATGATCAAAACCTTGCAAGTAAAAAGGATTTGAATGAACAAATCACTGGATTATTAGGTGGTCGTACAGCTGAAGAAATTATTGTTGGCCAACCTTCATCTGGTGCTTCAAATGACTTTGAACAGGCAACACAAATTGCCCGGACAATGGTTACTGAATATGGTATGACAGACCGCTTAGGTACTGTTCAACTTGAAAAGAATGGTCAACCATTCAGTGGTGGTAACTATCGTCAATTACCTTCATATTCTGAAGATACTGCTAAGGCAATTGATCAAGAAGTTAAACGCATTATTGATGAAGATCACGAACGTGCTAGAGAAATCATCGAAACACACCGTGAACAACACAAGATTATTGCTGAAGCTCTTTTGAAGTATGAAACACTTGACGAAAAGGAAATCTTAAGTTTGTATAATACTGGTAAGATGCCAGATAATGATCCAAACCAAGAATTCCCAAGTGAAAGTGCTGCAACCTTTGAAGAAGCTAAGAAGGCTGCTGAAGCTAAAGATGTTGCTAAGCAAAAGAATGAAGAAACTGGTAAGAAAGATTCTGAAAAGCTTGAAGACATGGACCTTGACAAGGATGTTTATCCTTCTGAACATAAGGATAACGAATCAACTTCTGAAACTAATTCAGATGCTGACAATTCAAGTCAAACTAAGTCTGATTCTAATCAAACGGATTCTAGTCAATCTGATACGAACCAAACTAATTCAGATCAATCTAATTCAGATGATTCAAACAAAAATGCTGACAACAGCGATAATAATAAAGATAATCAATAACAATAAGAAAAAGCGACTCGCGAGAGTCGCTTTTTTGAACGGAGGAACTATATATGACAGACACATTAACGAAAGCAGTGTCTACTAACGGTAAATTTAGAGCTTACGTTGTTAATGCAACAGAAACTGTTCAAGAAGCTCAAAAAAGACATGATACTTGGAGAAACTCTAGTGCTGCCTTAGGTAGAACGATGATTGGCTCGGTTTTAATTGCTACTTCAACTTTAAAGGAAGATGAAGTTTTAACGACTCGAGTTCAAGGCGATGGACCAGTTGGTAGTATTGTTGTTGATGCTACTGCTCAAGGAAACGTTAAAGGATACATTTCTAATCCTCATGTCAGTTTAAAGGCAAAAGAAGATGGACATATTGATGTTGCATCTGCTGTTGGTACTAATGGTACTTTAAGCATCACCAAGGATTTACACCTGAAAGAACCATTTACAGGGCAAGTTCCGTTAGTTTCGGGTGAAATTGGAATGGATTTTGCCTACTATATGGCTAAGTCAGAACAAATTCCATCTGCTATTGGAGTATCTGTTTTCGTAAATCCCAACGAGACAGTTGGAGCTGCTGGAGGTTTCCTAGTTCAAACTTTACCAGGAGCAACGGATAAAGATATTACACAAATTGAAGATAATTTAAAAACTATTCCTAATCTTTCAACATTGTTAAATGAAGGCTTAAGTAATAAAGATGTTATGGAAAAAGTGATGCATGGCGTCGATATGAAATATCTCCAAGATATGCCAATTCAATTCAAATGTGATTGTTCAAAGGAAAGATTTTCTAAATCATTAGCTACTTTAAATACAAAAGAATTACAATCAATGATTGATGAAAATCATGGTGCAGAGGCTGTTTGCAAGTTCTGTGGCAATAAATATGAGTTTAGCGAAAATGATTTGAAAGAAATTATTGATACAAAAGACTAATCATATTTGCCATGCTGATAGATAGTTTGTTATTATTGCAAGTTGTAATTGAAAAAATCAGAGGTAAACACTATGGAATGGAAAATAGGCAATGTAACGATTAAAAATCAATTAGTCGTTGCACCTATGGCCGGCATAACTAATTCCGCCTTTCGAGTTACAGCAAAGGAGTTTGGAGCAGGTTTGGTCGTCTGTGAGATGATTAGTGGACAAGGAATCAAATACCGAAATGATAAGACTTTAGGAATGTTGTTCGTCGATCCTAAAGAGCATCCGGTTAGTATTCAGATTTTTGGTGGCACTAAAGAATCATTAGTTCAAGCGGCTCAATACGTAGATCAAAATACTGGTGCTGATATTATCGACATCAATATGGGCTGTCCTGTCAAAAAGGTCACAAAGACTGGAGCTGGTTCCAGCTGGTTAAGAGATCCAGACAAACTGTACGATGCAGTTAAGGCTGTCAGTTCAGCAATTGAGAAACCTTTAACGGTTAAAATGCGAACCGGTTGGGATGATGACCATATTTTGGCAACTGAAAATGCTTTGGCAGCTCAAGAGGGTGGTGCAAGTGCGATTGCAATGCATGGCCGTACTAAAGCTGCAATGTATACTGGTCACGCTGACTGGGATATTTTACATACAGTTGCACAACGACTAGACGTTCCTTTTATAGGTAATGGTGATGTTAAAACGCCTCAAGATGCTAAAACTATGCTGACTGACGTTGGTACAGATGCTGTTATGGTAGGAAGAGCTGTCTTAGGCAATGTTTGGAAACTCAAGCAAATGAACCATTATCTAGAGACAGGAGAAATTCTACCTGAATTAAGTGTGGCAGAAAAAATTAATATTGCTAAACTTCAACTCCAACGTCTGGTAGACTT
Organism: Companilactobacillus halodurans; assembly: GCF_009600995.1. Classification (NCBI taxonomy): domain Bacteria; kingdom Bacillati; phylum Bacillota; class Bacilli; order Lactobacillales; family Lactobacillaceae; genus Companilactobacillus; species Companilactobacillus halodurans. The sequence continues at coordinate 35,171 of NZ_VDFO01000006.1, forward strand.
AAAAGGTGAGCATGTTGGTGTTCCAGAATTTCGTCAACAAGCAGCATATTATCTAAAGGGAATTCCCCATGCAGTTAGAACACGTGCAAAAGTGATGGATGAAAATTCTATGGCTGAAGTGTTTGAAACGTTAGATCAATTTGTTGAAAGTTACGAAAAACGAGAAGCGAGATCCTCAAAAATTTCGTAGACAGGGGGAAAAATTTTGAGTAACGAAAATAAGAAAAAGCAACCAACAAAAGAAGATATAAAGAAGAAGAGAGTCATGAATGACCAATTACGGGTCAGACGCGATAAACTTCAAGAACTCTATGACGAAGGTGTCGATCCATTCGGTTCACGATTTGAACGTACAGCCTTGGCTCAAGAGATTCATGATAAATATGGCGATGAAGATAAGGAAGTTCTTGAAGAACAAGACTTGCCTTGCGTTATCGCAGGTCGTATGATGTCCAAACGTGGTAAGGGTAAAGTTGGTTTTGCTGACTTGCGCGATAGAAGCGGCAAGATTCAAATTTATGTCCGTAAAGATGTCGTTGGCGAAGAAAATTACCATATCTTCAAACGTGCCGACATTGGCGATCACCTAGGTATCCATGGTGAAATCATGAAAACTGATATGGGTGAACTAACTGTTAAGGCTACTCATGTAACAATGTTAGCTAAGGCATTGCGTCCATTGCCTGATAAGTTCCATGGTTTAACAAATGTTGAACAAATTTATCGTCAAAGATATTTGGACTTAATTGCTAACCAAGACAGTTTTGACCGTTTCAAGAAACGTACTAAGATTATTTCAGCTGTTCGTGAATATTTGGATGGTGAAGGTTTCATGTCAGTTGAGACCCCTGTTTTGAATACTCAAGCCGGTGGTGCTAGTGCCCGTCCATTTATCACTCATCACAATGCTTTGGATATGCAAATGTATCTTCGTATCGCTTTGGAATTGCCATTAAAGAGATTGATCGTTGGTGGTTTTGAACGTGTTTATGAAATCGGAAGAGCTTTTCGTAATGAAGGTTTGGATACACAACACAACCCTGAATATACATCACTTGAAACATATGCTGCTTACTGGGATATGACAGATGTTATGAAGGAAGTTGAAGGACTTTTCAGACACGCTGCTGATAAAGCTTTAGGAACAGAGCAATTCACTTATCAAGGTGAAGATATTGACTTAAGCAAGCCTTTCAAGCGTATCAAGATGGTTGATGCTATTAAAGAACAAACTGGCATCGATTTCAGCCAAGATATGGACTTAGAACAAGCTCGCAAATTAGCTGATGACAAAGGTGTTCACTATGAAGAATTCTGGGGCGTTGGTCACATTATCGCTGAATTCTTTGAAGAGTTCGTTGAAGATACTCTTAAGGAACCAACTTTTGTTTATGAATATCCATTGGAAGTTTCACCATTGGCTAAGAAGAGTAAAGACAATCCTAATTTCACTGACCGTTTTGAAGTTTATATTCTTGGTCATGAATATGGAAATGCCTTCACTGAATTAAATGATCCAATCGATCAAAAACAACGTTTTGAAGCCCAAGCTAAGGAACGTGAAGAGGGTAATGATGAAGCTGAACATATCGATGACGACTTTGTTGAAGCTCTTGAATACGGTATGCCACCAACAGGTGGACTCGGTATTGGAATTGATCGTTTGGTAATGTTGTTGACAGATGCACCATCAATTCGTGATGTCATCTTGTTCCCAACGATGAGACCAGAAGATAATACAAATAATGATGAAGAATAATAGTAAATAAATAATAGGACTAGCAATCGTTAAAGTGGTTGCTGGTCCTATTTTTCTTGAGCAAAAAGTCATATGGAATAAGGAATTAAAGATATTTTGTCCTTTTTGTAAAAATCGGTAAATTAATTGTTGACAATTTTTAAGTACAATAGGTATAATTATAAAGTTGTTTCGGCAAGAAACACTATGGAGGATTAGCTCAGCTGGGAGAGCATCTGCCTTACAAGCAGGAGGTCACAGGTTCGATCCCTGTATCCTCCATTAAGCATCAAGCTTAATGGTTTTAAAAGTTTTTGCGGGTGTGGCGGAATTGGCAGACGCGCTAGATTTAGGTTCTAGTGTCCTTTGGACATGAAGGTTCAAGTCCTTTCACCCGTATCAATAATTATCTTGCAAAAGATTTGATTATTGTGTATTATGTTAAATGTTGTTTGGCATTATGCCGACTTAGCTCAGTTGGCAGAGCATCTGTCTTGTAAACAGGGGGTCGGAGGTTCGAATCCTCTAGTCGGCATTTACATAATGCGGAAGTAGTTCAGTGGTAGAACATCACCTTGCCATGGTGGGGGTCGCGGGTTCGAATCCCGTCTTCCGCTTAGAGAAAAATTGTTTATCAATTTTTGATAAGTTAATAAGGGTAATTAATTCTAATGTAGAATTGATTGCCTTTTTTCGTTCTCTAGTAAAATAGTTTGAAAAATTGTAATTGTTCAGATTGGCAATCTGATTTAAGTATATTAATTTGTGGAATGTGTTAGGATTCTAAGTGAAAGCAATTAATGAATAATTGCTGTTATAAGTTAAATTAATTGCTTTTTTTTAAAACACAATTATACTTTCTAAACAGACACTTAAAAAGTAGAGGTAACGTTAATGGACAAAGTATTTACCGAAAGCGCCAAGAATGCACTTGTTTTAGCTCAAGAGCAAGCTAAGACATTTCACCACAATGCCGTTGGAACTGAGCACATCTTACTTGGTTTAACAATGGAAAATGATGGTATCGCCGGTATTACTTTGAGAGATCTAGCTGTTAGTGATCGAGATGTTGAAGAGGAGATTGAACATCTGACAGGTTATGGAGATGTCTCATCTAATACTGCTAAAGGAATTTATTTACCTTACTCCCCTAAGGGACAATTGATTTTAAGTGATGCGGAAGAAGTCTCAAATGTTTACAAGGCTAACCGTATCGGTACCGAACATGTATTGTTGGCAATTCTTGATGACGCCGATAATTTAGCAAATCGTATTTTAGTTAATTTAGGGCTCAGTTTGGCAAAAACTAAGTCATTGCTTCTAAGCAAAATGGGGATGTCTAACAAGGCAGCTCGTAGAGGTTTTGCTTCAAATTTAAATAAACAAAAGAAACAACAAGCCCAAGGCAATGGGGGCACTCCAACACTTGATTCCTTAGCTCGAGATTTGACAAAAATGGCTGCTGACAACCAGATTGATCCAGTTATTGGGCGTAAAGAAGAAGTTGAAAGAACTATTCAAATTCTCAGTCGTAGAACTAAGAATAATCCAGTTTTGGTTGGTGAACCTGGGGTTGGTAAAACAGCCATTGCTGAAGGTCTAGCAATTTCAATTATTAAAAAAGACGTTCCACTTGATATGCAAAACAAACGTATCATGATGCTTGATATGGGTTCATTGGTAGCTGGTACTAAGTATCGTGGTGAATTTGAAGATCGTCTCAAGAAGATTATCGAAGAAATTTATCAAGATAAACATGTCATCTTATTTATTGATGAGTTACATACCTTAATTGGTGCCGGTGGCGCTGAAGGTGCTATTGATGCTTCAAATATTTTGAAGCCAGCCTTGGCCCGTGGTGAATTGCAATTGATTGGTGCAACTACTTCAAATGAATATCAAAAGTATATTGAAAAAGATACAGCTTTGGAACGTCGTTTTGCCAAAGTATATGTTGAAGAACCAACTGCTAAAGATTCAGTTAAAATTTTGGAAGGCTTGCGTCCACGCTATGAGCAACATCATGGATTAACGATTTCTGATGAAGCTGTTGAAGCAGCAGTACGTCTTTCAACTCGTTATTTAACAAATCGTTTCTTGCCAGATAAGGCAATTGATTTAATGGATGAAGCTTCAGCTAAAGTTAGAATCCACAATGTTTCTAAAAATAATAAATTAGAAGAATTGACTAATAAATCAATGAGTCTTCTAAATGATAAGAACAATGCTATTTTGAACCAAGATTTTGAAAAAGCTGCAAAAATTCGTGAAGAAGAACAAGACGTTCAAACTGAAATTGCTAAGCTAAAAGATAAGAAGACACAAGACAGCAAGAAGCCAGTCGTTGGTCCTGATGACATTGCTGAAGTTATCGCTCAATGGACTGGCGTTCCAGTTAAGCAGATTACTCGTAAAGAAAGTGAAAAGCTACTTAACTTGGAAAAGGAATTGCACAAACGTGTTATTGGACAAAATAGTGCTATCAATGCTGTTTCACGTGCTATCCGTCGTGCTAGAAGCGGTATGAAAGATCCAGACAGACCAATTGGTTCATTTATGTTCTTAGGACCTACTGGTGTTGGTAAGACTGAACTTGCTAAGTCAATTGCTGAAGTCATGTTTGGTTCAGAGGACAATTTGATTCGTGTTGATATGTCTGAATACATGGAACAATACAGTACTTCTAAGTTGATTGGTTCAGCTCCAGGATATGTAGGCTTTGATGAAGGTGGTCAACTAACTGAAAAAGTTAGAAATGAACCTTATTCAGTTGTCCTTTTGGATGAAGTTGAAAAAGCTCACCCTGATGTCTTCAACTTGTTATTACAAGTATTAGACGATGGTATCTTAACTGATGCTAAGGGTCGCAAAGTTGATTTCAGAAATACGATTATTATTATGACATCTAACTTAGGTGCCAGAGCTCTGGAAGAAGATAAGTCCGTTGGTTTTGGTGCAAAAGATGTTCATAACGATTACAAGGAAATGGAACAAAGAATTGATACTGAATTGAAGAAATTCTTCCGTCCAGAATTCTTGAACCGTGTTGATGAAACAATTGTCTTCAAATCACTTAATAAGGAACAACTCAAGTCAATTGCTAAGATTATGAGTAACAACTTGAGAAAACGTTTGGCAGAAAGAGAAATTAAATTAGTTATTTCCCCAACTGCTTATAACGACTTAGTTAAAGATGGTTACAATCCTGAATATGGTGCTCGTCCAATGAGAAGAACTATTCAAAGAGAAATTGAAGATCCTGTCAGTGAACAACTCTTAATGGGTAAAGTTAAAGCAGGAGATTCAATCAAGGTTGGATCTAAGAAGGGGAAGTTGACAGTTACTGTTGACAGACCTGAAACTAAAAAAAGTTTGACTCATTAAAATGTTTTAAAATGTCACTTGACTATTGACAAGAAGAGTGCATGAGAGTATTATCATTTTTGAGATTCAAAGTTCAAATTGCAGATCGCGATCTATTGTCCGTGATTTTGCTAAATAAAAAACGCAAAAATAGATTTTTTGATTCTATTTTTGGTTTTTTTTTGCCCAAAAACGACTTATAAAACCGTTTTCAAGCAAAATGTAATCAAATTGTAATATTTGAGATCTGCATTTGAACAAATTATATGTTGAGGTGAAAAATTTGACTTATCATAACGTTAATTATGGTGCACACCGTGTTCGTCGTAGTTATGCAAAGATCAAGGAAGTACTTCCACTGCCAAATTTAATTGACATCCAAACAAATTCTTATAACTGGTTCTTAGATGAAGGACTAAAAGATATGTTTGACGATATTATGCCAATTGATGATTTTGCTGGAAATCTTTCATTGGAATACGTTGGCTACAAGTTACTAGAACCAAAATATACTGTTGAAGAAGCAAGACAACATGATGCTAACTACTCAGCACCATTACACGTAACATTGAAGTTGACAAATCATGAAACTGGTGAAATCAAGACTCAAGATGTTTTCTTTGGTGACTTCCCACTCATGACTGATGAAGGAACATTCATCATCAATGGTGCTGAACGTGTTATTGTTTCCCAATTAGTACGTTCTCCTGGTATTTATTATAACCAAGACACAGATAAAAATGGTCGTGAAAACTACGGTACAACTGTTATCCCTAACCGTGGTGCATGGCTAGAATTTGAAACAGATGCTAAGGGTCTAGGTTATGTAAGAATCGATAGAACTAGAAAATTACCTATTTCTGAATTGATCAGAGCACTTGGCTTTGGTGAAGATTCAGATATTCTTGATATTTTTGGCGACAACGATACTTTGAACTTAACTCTTGAAAAGGATGTTCACAAAGTTCCTGAAGACTCACGTGTTGAAGAAGCTTTGAAAGATATCTATGAAAGACTCCGTCCTGGTGAACCAAAGACTGCAGATAGTTCTCGTTCATTACTATATGCTAGATTCTTTGACCCACGTAGATATGATTTAGCACCTGTTGGTCGTTACAAGATCAATAAGAAGTTAAACCTTAAGACAAGACTTTTGAACAAGACTTTAGCCGAAACATTGGCTGATCCTGATACAGGTGAAGTTGTTTTAGCAAAAGATACCTTGCTTGATCGTGATGCAATGAAGAAATTGAGTCCATATCTTGAAAGAGATGATTTCAAGACTGTTACTCTTCAACCTTCAGATGAAGGTGTCCTAACGGACCCAATCAATGTTCAAATCATCAAGATTTATTCAGAAGCTGACAATGAAAAAGTTGTTAATATTATTGGTAACGGTCATATCCCTGAAGAAAACCGTACAATTACACCTGCTGATATTTTGGCTGGTATTAACTACTTCTTAAACTTGAAAGAAGACATCGGTGTCACAGATGATATTGATCACTTGGGTAACCGTCGTATTCGTTCAGTTGGTGAATTGCTTCAGAACCAATTCCGTATTGGTTTGTCACGTATGGAACGTGTTGTACGTGAAAGAATGTCAATTCAAGATTCAGCTACTGTTACACCTCAACAATTGATTAATATTAGACCAGTTGTTGCTTCAATTAAGGAATTCTTTGGTTCATCACAATTGTCACAATTCATGGATCAAACTAATCCTCTTGGAGAACTAGAACACAAGCGTCGTCTATCAGCCCTTGGACCTGGTGGTTTGACTCGTGATCGTGCCGGATATGAAGTTCGTGATGTTCACTACACTCACTATGGTCGTATGTGTCCTATCGAAACTCCTGAAGGACCTAATATCGGACTTATTAATAACTTGGCTTCATACGCCATCATCAACAAGTATGGTTTCATTGAAACTCCATACCGTCGTGTTTCATGGGGTACACACAAGGTTACTGATAAGATTGATTACTTAACTGCTGACGAAGAAGATAATTACGTTGTTGCTCAAGCTAATACTAAGTTGAACGATGATGGTTCATTTGCTGATCAAGTAATCTTGGCTCGTCACAAAGATGATAATATTGAAACAACTCCAGAAAAAGTCGATTACATGGATGTTTCTCCTAAGCAAGTAGTTTCTGTAGCTACTGCATGTATTCCTTTCTTGGAAAATGATGATTCCAACCGTGCCTTGATGGGTGCTAACATGCAACGTCAAGCTGTTCCATTGATTAATCCACACGCTCCATTAGTTGGTACAAGTATGGAATATATTGCTGCTCATGATTCTGGTGCTGCATTATTGGCTAATAATGATGGTGTTGTTGAATATGTTGATGCTAAGAAGATCACTATTAAACGTGATGAAGATGGCACAACTGATGATTATAAAGTTACAAAATTCCGTCGTTCAAATAACGGTAAGAGTTACAACCAAAGACCTATCGTCCACAAGGATGAAAAGGTTAAGAAGGGTGAAATCATTGCCGATGGTCCTGCCATGGAAAATGGTGAATTAGCTCTTGGTCAAAACCCACTTATCGCCTTTATGACATGGAATATGTATAACTATGAAGATGCGATCGTTCTTTCAGAAAAATTAGTGCGTGAAGATGCTTATACTTCAATTCACATTGAAGAATATGAATCAGAAGCACGTGATACAAAACTTGGACCTGAAGAGATCACACGTGAAATTCCTAATGTTGGTGAAGATTCATTGAAGGATCTTGACGAATTCGGAATTATCCGTATTGGTGCTGAAGTTCGTGATGGCGATATCTTAGTTGGTAAAGTTACACCTAAGGGTGTTACAGAATTATCAGCTGAAGAAAGATTACTTCACGCAATCTTCGGTGAAAAAGCTCGTGAAGTTCGTGATACTTCACTTCGTGTACCACATGGTGGTGGCGGAATTATCCAAGATGTTAAGGTCTTCACTCGTGAAGCCGGCGACGAACTTGATCCTGGTGTTAACATGCTAGTTCGTGTTTACATTGCTCAAAAGCGTAAGATTCAAGTTGGTGATAAGATGTCTGGTCGTCACGGTAATAAAGGTACTGTTTCAATCGTTGTACCTGAAGAAGATATGCCTTACATGCCAGATGGTACTCCAGTAGATATCCTATTGAACCCAATGGGTGTTCCATCACGTATGAATATCGGACAAGTTCTTGATCTTCACTTAGGTATGGCTGCTAGAAAACTTGGTATCCACGTTGCAACACCTGTTTTCGATGGTGTAAGTAATGATGAACTTTGGGATATCGTTAAAGAAGCTGATATGGATTCAGATGGTAAGTCTATCCTTTATGATGGACGTACTGGTGAACCATTTAAGAACCGTGTTGCTGTTGGTGTCATGTACTACTTGAAACTAGCTCACATGGTTGATGATAAATTGCACGCTCGTTCAATTGGACCTTACTCACTAGTTACTCAACAACCACTTGGTGGTAAAGCACAATTTGGTGGTCAGAGATTTGGTGAAATGGAAGTTTGGGCTCTTGAAGCTTATGGTGCCGCATATACTCTACAAGAAATCTTGACATACAAGTCTGATGATATTGTTGGACGTGTTAAGACTTATGAGGCCATTGTTAAGGGTGAGAGCATTCCTAAACCAGGTGTTCCTGAATCATTCCGTGTTCTTGTCAAAGAACTACAAGCTCTAGGACTTGATATGAAAGTGCTAGATTCACATAAGAAAGAAATCGAGCTTAGAGATATGGACGACGATGAAGACACAGTCAGCATCGATGCTCTATCTAAGTTTGCTAAACAACAAGAACAAAAACGTGCTGAAGAAGAAGCCAAGAAATTGGAAGCATCAAAAGATTCAGCTGAAACTAGTACAAAATCAGAAAACTAGTTAAAACTTTAGGGAGGTTACCTTTTGATAGACGTTAATAAATTCGAAAGTATGCAAATTGGTTTAGCATCTCCGGATAAGATTCGTAGTTGGTCTTATGGAGAAGTTAAAAAACCAGAAACTATCAACTACCGTACTTTGAAACCAGAAAAAGATGGTCTATTCGATGAAAGAATTTTCGGACCAACTAAAGACTGGGAATGTGCCTGTGGTAAGTACAAACGTATTCGTTATAAGGGTATTGTTTGTGACCGCTGTGGTGTTGAAGTTACTCGTTCAAAGGTTCGTCGTGAGCGCATGGCTCATATCGAATTAGCTGCCCCAGTATCACACATCTGGTACTTCAAGGGTATCCCATCACGTATGGGACTTGTTTTGGACATGAGTCCAAGAAACTTGGAAGAAGTAATCTACTTTGCATCATATGTAGTTATTGATCCTGGTGACACAGACCTAGAGAAGAAACAATTATTGACTGAAACAGAATATCGTCAAAAGAGAGAAGAATTTGGCAACAAGTTCGTTGCTAAGATGGGTGCCGAAGGTATCCGTGATCTTCTTAACCAAGTCGATATGGATGCTGAAGTTAAAGATTTACGTGAAAAATTAAAGAGTGCACAAGGACAAAAACGTACTCGTGCTATTAGAAGATTGGATATTTTGAGTGCCTTCCAAAAATCAGGTAATCAACCTGCTTGGATGGTAATGGAAGCAATTCCTGTTATCCCACCAGATCTTCGTCCAATGGTTCAACTTGAAGGTGGCCGTTTCGCTACTTCTGATTTGAACGATTTGTACCGTCGTGTTATTAACCGTAATAACCGTTTGAAGAGATTGTTGGATTTACATGCTCCTAATATCATTGTTCAAAACGAAAAGAGAATGCTTCAAGAAGCTGTTGATGCCTTGATCGATAATGGTCGTCGTGGCCGTCCTGTTACAGGACCTGGTAACCGTCCATTGAAGTCACTTTCACATATGCTTAAAGGTAAGCAAGGACGTTTCCGTCAAAACTTACTTGGTAAACGTGTTGACTACTCAGGTCGTTCAGTTATCGATGTTGGACCTACATTGAAGTTCTATCAATGTGGACTTCCACGTGAAATGGCTTTGGAATTGTTCAAACCATTCGTTATGCACGAACTTGTTAAAAGAGAAATTGCTTCTAACGTCAAGAATGCTAGAAGAAAGATCGACAGACAAGATGATGACATTTGGGATGTACTAGAAGATGTTATTAAGGAACGTCCAGTACTTCTTAACCGTGCCCCTACACTTCACAGACTTGGTATCCAAGCCTTTGAACCTGTATTGGTTGACGGTAAGTCAATTCGTTTGCACCCACTAGCTTGTGAAGCTTATAATGCCGATTTTGATGGTGACCAAATGGCTATTCACGTGCCACTATCTGACGAAGCTCAAGCTGAAGCTCGTATGTTGATGCTTGCCGCTCACCATATTCTTGCTCCTAAAGATGGTAAACCTATCGTTACTCCATCACAGGATGTTGTTTTAGGTAACTACTATCTAACAATTGAAACAAGACATATGACTGGTGAAGGTAAGATTTTCAAGGATGCTAATGAAGTTCAAACTGCTTTATTAAATGGTGATGTTCACTATCACACAAGAATTGGTATCGCAGTTGACTCAATGCCTAATAAGCCATTTAAGGATGAACAAAGAGATAAGGTTATGATTACTAGTGTTGGTAAAGTAATCTTTAACCAAATTCTTCCAGAAGATTTTCCATACTTAAATGAACCAACTGATGAAAACTTAACTAATGGTGTTCCTGACAAGTACTTCTTAGGTAAAGGTGAGGATATTCACCAACGCCTTGATGAAATGGATCTAATCGACCCATTGAAGAGTGGTTATCTTTCAGATATCATCGCTCAAATCTTCAAGATTTACCGTGTTCAAAGAACATCATCATTACTTGATGATATGAAAGAATTAGGTTACACAATCTGTACATTATCTGGATTAACAGTTGGTGTTACTGATGTTCCTAACCTAACTCAAAAGCCTGAAATCATTGAAAAAGCTCACAAACAAGTTGCTTCAATTTCTAAGCAATTCCGTCGTGGACTTATCACTGATGACGAACGACACGATCGTGTTATTACAGTTTGGAACGATACAAAAGATGAAATCCAACAATTGTTGATTGACTCATTTGATCCTACAAACCCTATCTCAATGATGTCTGATTCCGGTGCTCGTGGTAACATCTCAAACTTTACTCAACTTGCCGGTATGCGTGGACTTATGGCTGCCCCTGATGGTGGTATGATGGAAATCCCTGTTATTTCTAACTTCCGTGAAGGATTAACAGTTTTGGAAATGTTCATGTCAACCCACGGTGCTCGTAAAGGTATGACCGATACAGCCTTGAAGACTGCTAACTCAGGTTACTTGACACGTCGTCTAGTTGATGTTGCTCAAGATGTTATTGTCCGTGAAGAAGATTGTGGTACTGACCGTGGTCTTGTTGTTAGTGCAATCATGGAAGGTACAGATATGATTGAACCATTGTATGACAGACTTGTTGGTCGTTATACACAAAAGACAGTTAAAGATCCTAAGACAGGCGATGTACTAGTACCTCGTGGTGTCTTGATGGATGAAGATATTGCTCAAAAGGTTGTTGACGCTGGTGTTACTCACGTTACAATTCGTTCAGCATTCACATGTGATACAAAACATGGTGTATGTAAGAAATGTTACGGTCGTAACCTTGCTACTGGTGAAGAAGTTGAAATTGGTGAAGCAGTTGGTACTGTTGCTGCTCAATCAATCGGTGAACCAGGTACACAATTGACAATGAGAAACTTCCATACCGGTGGTGTTGCTGGTGGCGATGATATTACTCAAGGACTTCCTCGTGTTCAAGAAATTGTTGAAGCTAGAAATCCAAAAGGTCTTGCCGTTATCTCTGAAGTTGATGGTACTGTTACATCAATCGATGAAAACCCAGCAGAACACACTAAGGAAATTACTGTTGAAGGTGACATTGATACTAGATCTTACGATGTTCCTTACACATCAAGTGTTGCAGTTGCCGAAGGCGACTATGTAAAACGTGGTGGTAAGTTAACAACTGGTTCAATCGATCCTAAGGAATTAATTAAAGTTACAAATGTGCTTCATACAGAAAACTACTTGCTTGCTGAAATCCAAAAGGTTTACCGTATGCAAGGTGTTGATATTTCTGATAAGCACTTTGAGGTTATGATTAGACAAATGCTTAGAAAGATTCGTATTCTTGATCCTGGTGATACAGATGTCTTGCCTGGTCAATTAATGGATATTTCACAATTTACTGACCATAACCGTGAAACATTGTTCAATGGTGGAGTCCCTGCTACTGGACGTCCTGTTCTTCTTGGTATTACAAAGGCTTCTCTTGAAACAAACAGTTTCTTGTCAGCCGCTTCCTTCCAGGAAACAACGAGAGTTCTTACTGATGCATCAATCAGAGGTAAGAATGATCCACTTCTTGGACTTAAGGAAAATGTTATTATTGGTAAGCTTATTCCTGCCGGTACTGGTATGGCTAAGTACAACCATATGGAACCTAAGAAGACTGGCCCAATGGCAGATAACTCTTTGAATGGTGCCTACACAATTTCTGACATCGAAGCTCAAATGAAAGCTGAAGATGCAGCAAAATCTGAAAAGCATTAATAAATAAAAGCCGACTTTCGAGTCGGCTTTTTTTGTATACTCTTGTATAATGAAAACGATTGATATTATTGGAGGATAATAATTTGCAAAAACAAGAGCTATCATATGAAGATACTAAATTTACTTTAGATACATATTGGTTAGATCCTATTTCTGATTTTGATGAACCGCTTGATCATCCACTAGCAATCATTTGCCCAGGTGGAGCTTTCAAATTTCATACGGATCGTGAATCTCAGCCAATTGCCATGAAGTTCAATGCCGAAGGAATCCATGCTCTAGTGTTGCGTTATCAATTAATTGATGATGAACATACGGTTTATCCTTTAGCCTTACAGGAACTTGCAACAACTTTGAATTGGTTAAAAGCTCAAAGTAAGAGTCACCAAATCGATTTGAGTAAAATTTTGTTAGTTGGTTTTTCCGCTGGGGGTCATGTTGTAGCAGATTTCAATTCAATTATGTTGAATCCAGATGAACGAAAAAAAATCTTTCCAGAAGAATTAGAAGTTCAACCAGCGGCTAATATCTTAGGTTATTCAGTCATCGATATGACTTTAGGATGGCCTAGAGAAGAAGAATGGACTATGAAAGTTAGTTCTGACATCTATTACTGGCAAGCACAAGAACACCTGACTAAGGATGGTAAGCCAACTTTTATGTGGCAGACAGTTACCGATGGCACAGTACCCGTTATGAATTCGATTATTTATGCACAAAAGATGGATTTCTTGGGCATACCTTATGAATTACACCTCTTTGGTTCAGGTGATCATGGATTATCATTAGCAACTTATGTGACACAAAACCCTAATAATGAAGCAAATCTTAATGTTTATGATGCCAAATGGTGGGAGCTGTGTGTCAATTGGCTCAAATTACAAAAGATATTGCCTAAACTATAATAGTAGAAATAATAGAAAAGATTGGATAGATTATTCCTAAAGCGATTGTTAAATAGGGAATAAATCGAAACGATCTTTTTTTTGTTGATTCCAAAGACAATCAGACATAACAAGCAAGCTAGAATCAAGGTCCACAACAATATACTTAAATTAAAAACTAAACTGATTAAAGCTATCAGTTCCACATCACCCAGGCCGATTAAACCGTGACGGCTTAATAGCAATAGGCTCAAGTAGATGATGACAGCGGTCAGTATATTGAGATTTTGCATGTTAAGTATGAGAGTGGGGATGCAGAGCAAATAAAAGATAGGGTAGATGTAACCGAAATAATAGTCAGAAAAACTTAAAAGAATCAACATAGTGAAAAAAGCCAAGTAGTTTTGTCCTTGTAAATAGCCAGTTAAAGCAAAGAAAAGACCACCGATTAATTCCAGAATTGGATTCCAAAAAATGATTTGATTTTTGCAAGAATAGCATTTACCATTGACTATGAAATAACCTACTATAGGGATGATTTCAAACCATCGTAAAATCCTACCGCAGTAGTCGCAATGTGAACGCCTAGTAAGACTTATCTGTGGGTAATCATGTGCAATCACTTTTAGAAAGGAGATAATGCAAGCTCCGAATATGAAAAAGATTAAATATAAAAAGTACTTCATTTTATTCACCTCAAGTAAGATTACGAGGTTTTGTGGATAACTTTTTAAAAATGTTGCATTGACATGACTTTTTTAAGATGGTATTCTAATAGACGTGCTTTTATTGGCAGCAATATTAGTTTGTTTATTAAATATAAAGCTCATAACGTACGCCACTAACGTGGTTTATTATTTTACAAAATTATGAACCACCTGGGTGTGTGTACTTAAATTATTAGGAGGAACTTTGAATGCCTACAATTAATCAATTAGTTCGCAAAGGCCGTAAGTCACAAACTTCAAAGTCTGATGCACCTGCATTGAACTACGGCTACAATAGTATGAAGAAAGTTGCCACAAAGAACCCAGCACCACAAAAACGTGGCGTTGCAACTCGTGTCGGAACAATGACACCTAAGAAACCTAACTCAGCCCTACGTAAGTATGCCCGTGTTAGATTATCAAACCTTATTGAAGTAACAGCATATATCCCTGGTATTGGTCACAACCTACAAGAGCACAGTGTTGTCCTTGTTCGTGGTGGTCGTGTAAAGGATCTACCTGGTGTTCGTTATCACGTTGTTCGTGGTGCCTTAGATACAGCCGGTGTTGATGGACGTATGCAAAGTCGTTCAAAATATGGTGCTAAGAAACCTAAGAATTAATAATCAATTATTAAAGAAATAATGTAATAACGGAGGAATTTAATATGCGTAAAGGTAGAGCTCCAAAACGTGATGTTTTGCCAGATCCAATGTACAACTCAAAGCTAGTAACTCGTTTGATTAACCACTTGATGTATGATGGTAAAAGAGGTACTGCTTCATCAATCTTATATCGTTCATTCGATATTATTAAGGATAAGACAGGCAACGAACCATTGGACGTGTTTGAAGAAGCAATGAACAATGTTATGCCTGTTCTTGAAGTTAAGGCTCGCCGTATCGGTGGTTCTAACTATCAAATTCCTATCGAAGTTCGTCCTGACCGTCGTACTACTTTAGGACTTCGTTGGATCGTTAGCTATGCTCGTCTACGTGGTGAACATACTATGGACCAACGTCTAGCAAACGAAATTATGGATGCAGCTAACAATACTGGTGCTGCTGTTAAGAAACGTGAAGATACACACAAGATGGCCGATGCTAACCGTGCATTCGCTCACTATCGCTGGTAGGATCTAGTTACTTAACTAGTTAATTTGAGAGGAGAAACAATTTTTCATGGCTAATAAACGTGAATTTCCACTAGAAGAAACCAGAAATATTGGTATCATGGCCCACATTGATGCCGGTAAAACTACAACTACTGAACGTATCTTGTACTATACTGGTAAAATCCACAAAATTGGTGAAACACACGATGGTGCTTCACAAATGGACTGGATGGCTCAAGAACAAGAACGTGGTATTACTATCACATCAGCTGCTACAACTGCTGAATGGAAAGGTAACCGTATCAATATCATTGATACTCCCGGACACGTTGACTTTACAATCGAAGTTGAACGTTCACTCCGTGTGTTAGATGGTGCCATCACAGTTCTTGATGCTCAATCAGGTGTTGAACCACAAACTGAAAATGTTTGGCGTCAAGCCTCAACATATGGTGTTCCACGTATCGTCTTTGTTAACAAGATGGATAAAATCGGTGCTAACTTTGACTACTCAGTTGAAACACTACATGAAAGACTAGATGCTAACGCTCATGCTATCCAAATGCCTATTGGTGCCGAGGATAAGTTTGAGGGTGTTATCGATTTAATCGAAATGAAAGCTGATCTTTATGATGAAGATGAGTTAGGTACAAAATGGGATACAGTTGATGTTCCCGATGACTACCGTGAAGAAGCTGAAAAGAAACGTGCTGAATTAGTTGAATCAGTTGCTGATGTTGATGATGATATCATGAACAAGTACCTTGAAGGTGAAGAAATCAGTAATGATGAACTACGTTCTGCAATTCGTAAAGCTACAATCAATTTGAAATACTTCCCAGTTCTTGCAGGTTCTGCCTTCAAGAATAAGGGTGTTCAAATGTTAATGGATGCCGTTGTTGACTACTTGCCATCACCTCTTGATGTTCGTCCTTATAAAGCTACAGATCCTAAGGATAACTCAGAAGTTGAACTTATGGCTGATGATAGCAAACCATTCGCTGGTTTAGCATTCAAGATTGCTACTGACCCATTCGTTGGTCGTCTAACATACATCCGTGTATATAGAGGATCATTGGAATCAGGTTCATACGTCTTGAACTCAACTAAAGACAAGCGTGAACGTGTTGGTCGTTTGCTACAAATGCACTCTAACCACCGTAAGGAAATCCCAGAAGTCTTCTCTGGTGATATCGCTGCTGTTATCGGTTTGAAGAACACTACAACAGGTGATTCTCTAACTGATACATCAGATCCACTTATTCTTGAATCATTGGATATTCCAGATCCAGTTATCCAAGTATCTATCGAACCTAATTCAAAGGAAGATAGAGATAAGATGGATATCGCTATTCAAAAACTTTCTGAAGAAGATCCTACATTCCAAGCTGAAACAAATCCTGAAACTGGTGAAACTCTTATCGCCGGAATGGGTGAATTGCACTTGGATATCATGGTTGACCGTATGAAACGTGAATTTAACGTTGCATGTAAGGTTGGTGAACCTCAAGTTGCTTACCGTGAAACATTTACACAACAAACAAGTGCTCAAGGTAAGTTCGTTCGTCAATCTGGTGGTAAAGGTCAATATGGTGATGTTTGGATTGAATTCACACCTAATGAAGAAGGTAAAGGCTTCGAATTCGAAGATGCTATCGTTGGTGGTGTTGTTCCTCGTGAATACATCCCTTCAGTAGAACAAGGATTGAAAGAAGCTATGGAAAACGGTGTTCTTGCCGGATATCCATTAATCGATGTTAAGGCTAAGTTGTATGATGGTTCATACCACGAAGTCGATTCATCTGAAGCTGCCTTCAAGATTGCCGCTTCAATGTCACTACGTAACGCTTCTAAGAGTGCTGGTGCCGTAATTCTTGAACCTATTATGAAGGTTGAGATTGTTACACCAGAAGACTACTTAGGTGATGTTATGGGACAAGTTACTGCTCGTCGTGGACGTGTTGAAGGAATGGAAGCACGTGGTAATGCACAACTTATCAATGCCTTTGTTCCACTTGCAGAAATGTTTGGTTACGCTACAACACTTCGTTCAGCAACACAAGGTCGTGGTACATTTACTATGACAATGGATCACTACGAAAAGGTTCCTAAGTCAATTCAAGCAGATATCATCAAGAAAAATGGTGGTACACCTGCCGAATAGTTCTGAAAATAAAAAACGTAATAACGAAATTTCGTTATTACGTTTTTTTGTGTCTTCAGTTAAATTAATAAAAAGAATACGAATTTCTTCTATTATAAACAGATATTAATAAAGCTAAGGCTAAAACCACAAAAATCAATGTTTCAATTAAAGTCATGATATTGTCAACCATGGTGACTTTTCCGGACATCAATTCACCAGAGACACTAAATACCAAAGTATCTAATAAAGTATGAAAAAGTACCGGCAAATAGAAAAGATCAGTATAGAGATAGATTCCGCACATGAGTAACCCCATACCAAAAGCAAAGACCACTTGATTGATAGTGTTTGCTAAACTTTGACCAGCAGCAACATTACCTAAATGCAATGCTCCGAAACAAAGGCTACTGATAATGGCACCATAAAATATTTGGAAACGAGAATTTCTAAAGACAACTAATAAGATAGTTAAGAAAGCATATCTAAAAAGCAATTCTTCAGCAATCCCAGCTTCAAGTCCGCTAAGAATACTTTGCAGTTTAAACGAAATACCCGAAAAGTTAAATTTAAAAAAGGAAACGAATAAATTGTTTCCACCAGCAAAAGCATTCCAGAAGATAAACCAAAGACTGATAATGATGATGATTAATAAAATCCATTTATTAGTATTTTTTGAAAGTCGCATTTTAGGTAAATCGTAATTCCAGTAGTGCATTAGAAAAAGCAATAAAACTAAAAAAGTAATAGCTCCCATAAAGCCAGAGTTGATTAAAACAGATACATGAGGATTGAAGTAGAGGATAGTTCCATAAGTTACTAAACTCAAACCTCCCATCGCAACCATTTCAAATAGGAAGAGAACGATTATCAATTGTAAAAACTTATTTTGACTATTTCCAAAAAAGACAATTGTATAAGGTAAATAAATCAGTAAGAGTGAAACTAAAAGCAACCCGATTGAACTAGGCAAGTTCCAGTTGTAAAGTCTCATCGTCATAGTAATTAAATAGTGATACGATTCAGCAATAATAAATAGTTGAAAAAATAGCTGAAAGATAAAATTCATTCGATCGGTAATTTTTTTCGGCGAAGGTTTTAAGTATAATCCCAACACATTTAAAATAAGTGGACCAAAGAGAAACAAGTTCTGTGTCAAAGCACTGTAGGCAAAAATGACGACAGCATTAAAAACTATTTGAAGTTTAAATAAATTAAGATAAGTTTTCACTTTATTATTTGGTGGAAACCTGTTATTATATCTAAATTCGAGATTATTCAAATTACACCTCCATTTTTCTTAAATTATAGTGTAAATCAATTTTTTTAGAAAGCGACTTTCATTTAAAAAAACTTGATTTTACCTTGAAAAAGTGGGAACCATCGTGTAATATTATAAGAGTGCTTATTTCGTATAGAAGTATGTACCAAATTGGTATTGAAATAATATCGACGGCTTAGAAGTGAGAGGTTGCGACACACCCGGCCGCTTTGCCACGGCAGGGCTGGCGGATATTTTCACGGAGCCGGTCATCTTGAAAGAGACAAAAAGGAGGTAACCCCATGGCAAGTCAAAAAATTCGCATTCGTTTGAAGGCTTATGAACATCGTATTCTAGATCAATCAGCTGACAAAATTGTGGAAACAGCAAAGAGAACTGGAGCACAAATTTCAGGTCCAATTCCATTGCCAACAGAACGTTCACTATATACAGTGCTAGCTTCACCACACAAGCACAAGGATTCTAGAGAACAATTCGAAATGCGTACACATAAAAGACTTATCGACGTTGTTAACCCAACAAAGAAGACGGTTGATTCACTTATGAAGTTGGATCTACCATCAGGTGTTGACATTGAAATTAAATTATAATTATTAAAAATAAATTATTGGAGGTGCAAACATGGCCAGAAAAGGAATTCTTGGTAAAAAAGTCGGAATGACTCAAATTTTCACTGACAACGGAGAACTTGTTCCCGTTACAGTTGTTGAAGCAACACCAAACGTTGTTATGCAACTTAAAACTGTTGAAAATGATGGTTATGAGGCCGTTCAACTAGGTTTTGAAGATAGACGCGAAGTTTTATCTAACAAACCAGCCAAAGGTCATGCAGAAAAGGCAAATACAACTCCTAAACATTACATTCGCGAATTCCGCGATGTTGAAATGGGAGACTATGAATTAGGTGCAGATGTTACAGTAGATACATTTAATTCTGGTGATATTGTCGACGTTACAGGTACAACTAAGGGACATGGAATGCAAGGTAACATCAAGCGTTTTGGTCAAGCTCGTGGTCCAGAAACTCACGGTTCTAGATATCACCGTGTTGCTGGTTCAATGGGTGCCATCATTAACCGTGTCTTCAAAGGTAAGATGCTTCCAGGTGTTATGGGTAACAACCGTGTTACTACACAAAACCTAGAAATCGTTAAAGTTGATGCTGAACGTAATGCAATCATGATCAAGGGGAATGTACCCGGTGCTAATAAATCATTAGTAAAAATCCAAACAGCTGTTAAAGCTAATCAAAAGTAGGAAGGAGGAACTGAGTTATGACAAAAATCACAGCTTACAAAGATAACGGTGCTAAGAACGGTGCTGTTGACGTAAAAGACGAAGTCTTTGGTATTGAACCAAACGATAACGTTGTTACAGATGCAGTAATCATGCAACGTGCATCAATGAGACAAGGTACTCATGATGTTAAGAACCGTTCCGAAGTACGTGGTGGTGGTAGAAAACCATGGCGTCAAAAAGGTACTGGACGTGCTCGTCAAGGTTCAATTAGATCACCTCAATGGGTAGGTGGTGGTGTCGTATTCGGCCCAACACCAAGATCATATTCATATCGCCTTCCTAAGAAGGTTAGCCGTTTGGCATTGAAGTCTGTACTTTCACAAAAGGCTGCTGACAGTAACCTAATCGTTATTGACTCAATTTCATACGACAAGCCAAGTACAAAGAATTTTGCACAATTGCTAAACAAAGTAGGTGCAGACAATAAGGTGCTTGTAGTTGTAGAAGACGGCAATGATAATGTTGCTTTATCAGCAAGAAACATTGATAAAGTTCAAGTTGTTGCCCCTGAAGGCGTAAACGTTCTTGACGTTATTAACGCAAACAAATTAGTTGTTACACAAGCAGCACTTTCTAAAATTGAGGAGGTGCTTGGATAATGAACGCAAGAGACGTAATTATTCGCCCTGTTGTTACTGAAAGCTCAATGGATGCTATGAGCGACAAGAAATATACTTTCGATGTTGCCTTAGATGCTAACAAGGTTCTTGTTAGACAAGCTGTTGAAGAAGTTTTCGGTGTTAAAGTTAAACAAGTAAATATCATGAATGTTTCTGGTAAGAAGAAGCGCCAAGGCCAATACGTTGGTTTTACAGCAAAACGTCGTAAGGCAATCGTTACTCTTATAGCAGATTCAGATGAAATTAAGATTTTTGATGAAGAATAAATAAGGAGGTCAAATAATGGCGATTATTAAGTATAAACCAACCACAAACGGTCGTCGTAATATGACAGGTTCTGACTTTTCTGAGATTACTAAGACAACTCCTGAAAAGACACTTTTAGAATCACAAAGCCATACTGCTGGTCGTAACTCATACGGTCATATTACAGTCCGTCACCGTGGCGGTGGTAACAAACAAAAATACCGTGTTATTGATTTCAAACGTAATAAAGACGGTGTTAAAGCTACAGTTAAGTCAATCGAATATGATCCTAACCGTACAGCTAATATTGCACTAATTCATTATTCAGATGGTGTTAAATCATACATCTTAGCTCCAAAGGGTCTAGAAGTTGGACAAGTTATTCAATCTGGTAAAGATGCAGATATCAAACCAGGTAATGCACTTGCACTTGCTGACATTCCTGTTGGTACAACTCTTCACAATGTTGAATTAAAACCTGGCAAGGGTGGTCAACTTGGCCGTTCAGCTGGTACTTCAATTCAATTACTTGGTAGAGATGGCAAGTACTCATTGCTACGTTTGCCTTCTGGTGAAGTTCGTATGATCCTATCAACTTGCCGTGCAACAGTTGGTTCAATTGGTAATGAACAACATGAACTTATTAAGATTGGTAAAGCTGGACGTAAGCGCTGGTTAGGTATGAGACCTACAGTTCGTGGTTCAGTTATGAACCCTAACGATCACCCACATGGTGGTGGTGAAGGTAAAGCTCCTATCGGTCATCCATCACCATTGTCACCATGGGGTAAGAAGACCTTGGGTAAGAAGACTCGTTCATCACGTGCCAAATCTGAAAAGCTTATCGTTCGTCACAGAAAAGGTAAGTAAACTATTCATTAGAATAATATAAGGAGGACATAAGATGAGTCGTAGTTTAAAAAAAGGACCATTTGCTGATGCACACCTTCTAAAGAAGATCGATGCACAAGCTGATTCTGAGAAGAAAACAGTTATCAAAACATGGTCAAGACGTTCAACAATTTTTCCTAGTTTTGTAGGATATACAATCGCAGTTCATGATGGTCGTAAGAATGTTCCCGTTTATATCCAAGAAGACATGGTTGGACACAAATTAGGTGAATTCGTACCTACACGTACATTCCATGGTCATGGAACTGATGACAAAAAGACAACAGTAGTTAAGAAATAAGAAGGGAGACTTAAATGATGGCAGAACAAGAAATTACATCTGCAACAGCTAGAGTTACTAACGTGCGTATCGCACCTCGTAAGGCTCGCCTTGTTATTGACTTGATCAGAGGCAAGAATGCTGCTGAAGCACTTGCAATTTTGCAATTCACACCAAGAGCAGGCTCTCCAATTATTGCTAAAGCTCTTAAGTCAGCAATTGCAAATGCAGAACATAACTTTGATTTAGATGCACAAAACTTGATCGTCAGCGAAGCATTCGTTGATGAAGGACCAACTCTAAAACGTTTCCGTCCTAGAGCTAAAGGTTCAGCATCACCAATTAACAAGAGAACTAGTCACATTACAGTCGTTGTAAGTGAAAAAGAATAGTATTGGAGGTAACTTGAGTGGGTCAAAAGATTAATCCAGTCGGATTCCGTGTCGGTGTTATCCGTGACTGGGATGCCAAATGGTATGCAAACAATAAAGACTTTTCAACATTTTTACATGAAGACCTTAGAATTCGTAAGTATATTGAAGACAAACTTTCAAATGCTTCTGTTTCTAGAATTGAAATCGAACGTACTGCAAAGAACGTAACAATTTCTATTCATACTGCTAAACCAGGTATGGTTATCGGTAAGGGTGGTTCTGAAGTTGAAAAATTACGTAATGAACTAAACAAATTAACTAACAGAAATATTCACATCAACATCATTGAAATCAAGAAACCTGATTTGGATGCAAAACTTGTTGGTGAAAGTATCGCTCGTCAACTTGAAGCTCGTATTGCTTTCAGACGTGCACAACGTCAAGCAGTTCAACGTTCAAGACGTGCCGGTGCTAAGGGTATCAAGGTACAAATTTCTGGTCGTTTGAACGGTGCCGATATGGCTCGTACAGAATGGCATACAGAAGGAACTGTTCCTTTGCACACATTGCGTGCTGATATCGATTATGCTTGGGTTGAAGCTAAGACAACTTATGGTAATTTAGGTGTTAAGACTTGGATTTACCGTGGTGAAATTCTTCCAGCAAAGCCACAACATGATAACAATGATTCAAAAAATGAAGGGAAAGGAGAATAATCTATGCTAGTACCAAAACGTGTAAAACACCGTCGTGAATTCCGTGGAAAGATGCGCGGAGAAGCTAAAGGTGGAAAAACTGTTACATTTGGTGAATATGGTTTGAAGGCTCTTGATTCAAGCTGGATCACAAATAGACAAATTGAAGCATCTCGTGTTGCTATGACTCGTTACATGAAGCGTGGTGGTAAGGTTTGGATTAAAATCTTCCCTCATAAATCATACACTGCAAAAGGTGTAGGTGTTCGTATGGGTAATGGTAAAGGTGCTCCTGCAGGTTGGGTAGCTCCCGTTAAACGTGAAAAGATTCTCTTCGAAATCGGTGGAGTTTCTGAAGAAGTTGCTCGTGAAGCTTTAAGACTTGCATCAAACAAACTACCTGTCAGAACTAAGTTTGTAAAACGTGAGGAAGTAGGTGGCGCTGATGAAGGCTAGTGAAATCAAAGAGCTAACTGCTGCTCAATTACAAGATAAAGTAAAAGAATATAAAGAAGAACTATTCAACTTGCGTTTCCAACAAGCCACTGGTCAATTGGAAAACACAGCTCGTTTAAAGGCTGTTAGAAAAAATATCGCAAGATTAAGAACAGCTCAAAACCAAAAGAATAACGAAAAATAATAAACAGGAAGGGGACATCAAGTTGAGCGAAACACAAAAGACTCGTAACAGCCGTAAGGTATATCAAGGACGTGTAGTTTCAGAAAAGATGGACAAAACAATCGTTGTCGTTGTTGAAACAACAAAACAACATCCAGTTTATGGAAAACGTGTAAGATATTCTAAAAAGTATTACGTTCAAGACGATAACAACGAAGCAAAAGTTAACGATATTGTACGTATCATGGAAACTCGACCTTTGTCAAAGACAAAGCGCTTCCGTTTATTAGAAATCGTCGAAAAAGCAGTCACAATCTAGACTATAACTGATGAGAGGAGGGCCAAAACGTGATTCAACAAGAAAGTCGTCTAAAAGTTGCAGATAATTCTGGAGCTCGTGAAATTCTAACAATTAAAGTTCTTGGTGGTTCAAACCGTAAAACAGCTAATATTGGTGATATTATTGTTGCTACTGTCAAACAAGCAACACCAGGTGGCGTTGTTAAAAAGGGTGATGTAGTTAAAGCAGTTATCGTAAGAACTGTATCCGGTGCTCACCGTACAGATGGTTCTTACATCAGATTTGACGAAAATGCCGCAGTTATTATTAATGCTGATAAAACACCTAGAGGAACTCGTATCTTCGGACCCGTTGCTCGTGAACTACGTGATAACGATTTTATGAAGATCGTATCTCTAGCACCAGAAGTGCTATAAAAAGATCAATTAAATTCAGGAGGTGCTGAATAGTGTTTGTAAAAACTGGAGACAATGTCAAAGTTATTGCTGGTGATGCTAAAGGCAAGACTGGCGTAGTTAAAAAAGCTATGCCTGCTGCTAACAAAGTTATCGTCGAAGGCGTTAACGTTGTAAAGAAACACTCTAAGCCAACTAACGATCAACCCCAAGGTGGAATTGTTGACGTTGAAAGACCTATTAGCGCAACTAACGTTAAAGTTGTAAGTAAGACAACTGATAAAGAAGATAAATAAGAAAGGAGAAAACTAAATGGCTAACGCATTAAAAGAAAAGTTCGTTGGTGAAATCACACCATCAATGATGAAGAAGTTCAACTATTCATCAATCATGGAAGCACCTAAGATCGACAAGATCGTCTTAAACATGGGTGTTGGTGATGCAATTGCTAACTCAAAAAATCTTGACGAAGCTGTTGAAGAATTAGGCCAAATTGCTGGTCAAAAACCTTTGATCACAAAAGCTAAGAAGTCAATTGCTACTTTCAGACTTCGTGAAGGTATGTCAATCGGTGCTAAAGTTACTCTTCGTGGTGACCGTATGTACGACTTCCTTGACAAACTAATCAACATTGCTTTACCACGTGTTCGTGACTTCCGTGGTGTATCTACTCGCTCATTTGATGGACGTGGTAACTATACACTTGGTGTTAAGGAACAATTGGTTTTCCCAGAAATTGACTACGATAAGGTTAACAAGATTCGTGGATTGGACATCGTTATTGTTACAACAGCTAACACAGATGAAGAATCACGTGAATTGTTGACACAAATCGGTATGCCATTCGCAAAATAAATAGGAGGTAAATTCATTGGCTAAGAAATCACAAATTGTACGTAATCACAGACCCGCAAAATTCTCTTCACAAGCTTATACACGTTGTGAACGCTGTGGACGTCCACACTCAGTATATCGTAAGTTTAAGCTTTGCCGACTTTGCCTTCGTCAATTGGCTCATGAAGGTCAAATCCCTGGTATGAAAAAAGCTAGCTGGTAAGATTTTTAATAAAAAAAGGAGGCAAATCAAATGGTCATGACAGATCCTATTGCAGATTACTTAACACGTATTCGTAATGCAAACATGGTTAAACATGAATCTCTAGAAATTCCTGCTTCAAACATCAAGAAGAGCATGACAGAGATTCTTAAGAATGAAGGATTTATCAAGGATTACGAAGTTATCGAAGATAACAAACAAAACGTACTTCGTATTTTCTTAAAATATGGAAACGATCAACAACGTGTAATCTCAGGCTTGAAACGTATTTCAAGACCAGGTTTACGTAGTTATGTTGATTCAGATAACGTTCCTAAGGTTCTTAACGGATTAGGTATCGCTATTCTTTCAACTTCAAAGGGTGTTATTACTGACAAAGAAGCCCGCGCTCAACACGTAGGTGGAGAAGTAATCGCTTATATTTGGTAAAATTCTTAATAAGTAAGGAGGTGCACGAATTTGAGTCGTATCGGTTATAAAGTAATTAACGTCCCAGAAGGCGTTACAGTTACTCAAAAAGATGAAGACATTACTGTTAAAGGACCTAAGGGTGAATTAACAAGACATTTTGATCCAAGAATCAAGTTTACGCTTGAAGGCAATGAAGCTAAGTTCACACGTGAAGATGACAACGATAAAGCACTTCACGGAACAATGCGTGCCAATTTAAACAACATGATTCTGGGTGTTACAGAGGGCTATGAAAAGAAGCTTGAACTAAGAGGTGTTGGTTACCGTGCACAAGTTAAAGGTAATACACTAACTCTTACAGTTGGTTATTCACATCCAGTTGTTATGGATGCCCCAGAAGGTATCAAGATTGAATCACCTTCTAACACAGAAATCAACGTTTCAGGTATCAGTAAGCAAGGAGTAGGACAATTTGCTGCTGAAATCCGCGATGTACGTTCTCCAGAACCTTATAAAGGTAAAGGTATTCGTTATGTTGGCGAATATGTACGTCGTAAAGAAGGTAAAACTGGTAAGTAGTAAATAAATCCATGAGGTGAAAATTGTGATAACAAAACCAGACAAAAACAAAGCACGTCAAAAACGTCAAAGACGTGTACGTGGTAAAATCTCTGGTACTGCTGAGCGCCCACGCTTAAACGTATTCCGTTCGAATAAAAACATTTACGCTCAAGTAATTGATGACGTAAAGGGTGTAACGCTAGCAAGTGCCTCAACTCTTGATAAAGAAGTTAAAGACGGTTCAAAAGTTGAACAAGCTGAAGCTGTTGGTGCATTAGTTGCACAAAGAGCACAAGAAGCAAAAATTAGCGAGGTTGTCTTTGATCGTGGCGGTTACTTATACCATGGTCGTGTACAAAGTCTTGCTGAAGCAGCTCGTGAAAATGGGCTAAAATTCTAGAAGGAGGAAACCAAATTTATGACATATATCGATCCATCTCAATTAGAATTAGAAGATCGCGTTGTCTCAATCAACCGTGTTACTAAGGTTGTTAAAGGTGGACGCCGTCTACGTTTTGCTGCTATCGTTATCGTTGGTGACAAGAATGGTCACGTAGGTTTCGGTACTGGTAAAGCTCAAGAAGTTCCAGAAGCTATTCGTAAAGCTGTTGAAGATGCTAAAAAGAACCTAATTAGTGTTCCTATGGTTGGTTCAACAATTCCTCATGAAGTTATCGGTACATTTGGTGCTGGTAGAATCATGTTGAAGCCCGCTGAAGAAGGTTCTGGTATTGCTGCTGGTGGTGCTGTTCGTGCCGTTATCGAATTATCTGGTGTTGGTGATGTTACAAGTAAGTCACTTGGTAGAAATACACCAATCAACGTAATTCGTGCAACAATCGATGGACTAAAACAACTCAAGACTGCCGAAAGCGTTTCTGAAATGCGCGGAATCTCAGCCCAAGAATTGCTTAACTAGAAGAAAGGTGTGGTAATAATGGCTAAACTTAGAATTACCCTAACTAGAAGTGCAGCACACCGCCTTCCTGCTCAACGTAAAGTCGTTAAAGAACTTGGTCTTGGAAGAGTATCAAGCTCAGTTGTTAAGCCGGATGATCCAGCTATTCGTGGTGCTGTTTTAAAAATCGCTCATTTAGTTAGCGTTGAAGAAGTTAAAGATTAATAAATTTTTAAAAGATTAGGAGGTGCAATAATGGAACTAAACGAACTTAAGCCAAGTGCAGGCTCAAGACATGCAAGAAAGCGTCTTGGTCGTGGTACTTCAAGTGGTACAGGTAAAACTGCTGGTCGTGGTCAAAAAGGTCAATTGGCTAGATCAGGTGGTAAGACACGTATTGGTTTTGAAGGTGGACAAATGCCTTTGTTCCGTCGTATGCCAAAACGTGGATTCAATAACATCAACCGTAAGGAATATGCTATTGTTAACCTAAGTGATTTAAGTAAATTTAATGATGGTGCTGAAGTAAATCTTGAAACATTGAAGGCAGCAGGTATTGTTAAAAAAGAAAATAATGGTGTAAAGTTGCTTGCTAACGGTGAGGTTAGCGCTAAGTTAACTGTTAAAGTTGCTAAGAGTTCAGCCGCAGCTACTAAAGCAATCGAAGCCGCTGGTGGCACTGTAGAGGTGATCTAATGCTTGGAACTATCAGAGATGCTCTAAAGGTAAAAGAAATCCGTAAAAAGATTCTATTTACCTTGATGTTACTTGTTATATATCGTTTGGGATCACAAATCACAGTGCCCGGTGTTAATGCCGCCGCTATGGATAAAGTCGGTTCAACAGGATTAGTTCCTTTATTGGATACTGTTACCGGTGGTGGTCTTTCGAACTACTCTATTTTCTCAATGGGTGTTTCACCATTCATTACGGCCCAAATCGTTATTCAACTTTTGCAAATGGACATTGTTCCTAAATTTGTTGAGTGGAGTAAACAAGGTGAAGTTGGTCGTAGAAAGTTAAATCAAGTAACGAGATATTTGACGATTGTTTTAGGTTTTGTTCAGTCTATCGGTATTACTGCCGGTTTTAACCAATTAAGTGGGTTAGGATTAGTTAAATCTCCTAACGCGAAAGCTTTCATTACTATCGGTATCATCTTAACTGGTGGTACGATGCTTCTTACTTGGATTGGTGAGCAGATTACTGATAAAGGTTTAGGTAATGGAGTTTCAGTAATTATCTTCGCTGGTATTGTTGCTAGATTCCCTAATGGAGTTGAACAAATTTACCGTGATTATATTACAAATTCTAGTTCAGCAGATCTTGCTAAAAATATTGGATTCTTAGTTGGTCTTGTAATCATCATCTTGATTGTTGTTCAATTCGTTACTTATGTTCAACAAGCAAGTAGAAGAATTCCAATTCAATATACAAGACGTGCTGCTGGTAGTGGTAGTGAGAGTTTTCTACCATTGAAGGTTAACGTTGCTGGTGTTATTCCTGTTATCTTCGCTAGTTCATTTATTGTTACGCCTCAAACAATTTTGATGGCATTCCAAGCAAATCACAGTGGAGATCAATGGTATCAAGTATTAACAGAAATATTCAGTATGCAGACTACGACAGGTTCAATTATTTATACATTGTTGATTGTATTATTTACATTCTTCTATGCATTTGTTCAAGTAAATCCTGAAAAGCTTGCAGAAAACCTACAGAAGCAAGGGGCTTATATCCCTGGTGTTTGGCCTGGTAATGAAACAATTAAATTCATGTCAGGTGTGTTAATGAGATTATCAACCGTCGGAGCTGCGTTCCTAGGTTTGGTTTCATTACTTCCATTATTAGCAGCTAACTTGTTCAATTTACCTCAATCCATCGGATTAGGTGGTACGAGTTTATTGATCATCGTTGGTGTTGCTTTGGAAATGGATCGTCAATTACGTGGTCTTTTGATGAAGCGTGAATACGTTGGATTTATTAGATAATTGGAGATGTGACAATGAATATTGTATTAATGGGATTACCTGGTGCTGGTAAAGGTACTCAAGCAGAAAAGATTGTTGAAGATTTTAAAGTTGTTCATATTTCGACAGGTGACATGTTTAGAGCAGCCATGGCTAACAAGACAGAAGTTGGTCTAAAGGCTAAAGGGTTCATCGATAAAGGTGAACTTGTGCCGGATGATGTTACTGAGGATATCGTTCAAGAACGTTTAGCTCAAGACGATGTTCAAAAAGACGGATATATGTTAGATGGATTTCCGAGAACTCTTGAACAGGCTAACGCTTTACAGACAATTGCAAAGAATGTAAACAAACCAATAGATGCTGTCATCTATATTGATGCAAAGCCTGAAACATTAGTTGATCGCTTATCTGGAAGATATATTTGTTCTAAATGTGGAGCAACTTATCATAAAATATACAATCCTACTAAGGTTGAAGGAACATGTGACGTCTGTGGCGGACATGATTTCTACCAACGTGAGGATGACAAACCAGAAACTGTAAAGAATAGATTGAAAGTTAATATTGAAATGAATACACCATTAATTGACTTTTATGACAAGTTGAACTTGCTTCATAAAATCAATGGTGAACAAGAAATAGATGAAGTTTATAACGAAGTTAAGAAAGTTTTACAAAGCTTGTAAAACTTTTTGCTTTGAATGTTTACATGTACGGAAAATTATTGTATAATTCGCCAGTATATGCAGAATAATTTCATCCCGATGGAGGTTAATATCTTTGGCAAAAGAAGATGTCATTGAAGTAGAAGGCACAATTTCAGAAACATTGCCCAATGCAATGTTTAAGGTAAAACTTGAAAACGGAGCTACAGTCTTAGCTCATGTGTCAGGTAAAATCCGTATGCACTATATCAGAATTTTACCCGGTGATAAGGTTACCGTGGAATTATCCCCTTATGATTTAACCAAGGGAAGAATTACATATAGATATAGATAATAAGTTTTTTAATGGAATGGAGGTTCCTCAATATGAAAGTAAGACCATCCGTTAAACCTATGTGCGAACACTGTAAGGTAATTAAGAGACGCGGTCGCGTCATGGTTATTTGCTCTGCAGATCCAAAGCACAAACAAAGACAAGGATAATTTAATAGGAGGTGCATATAATGGCTCGTATAGCAGGTGTAGATTTACCTCGTGATAAGAGAATCGTTATCGCCCTAACATACATTTTTGGTGTTGGCGAAACAACAGCTCAAAAAGTACTTAAAGATGCTGGCGTATCAGAAGACATTCGTACAAGAGACTTAACTCCTGATCAAGAAGAAAAAATTCGTGCAGAAGTTGATAAAGTTCGTGTCGAAGGTGACTTACGTCGTGAAGTAAGTATGAACATCAAGAGACTACAAGAAATTGGTTCATATCGTGGCATGAGACATCGCCGTGGTTTGCCAGTTCGTGGACAAAACACAAAGAACAATGCTAGAACTCGTAAAGGTAAGAAGACTAGTATTGCTGGTAAAAAGAAATAGAGATTAAGATAGGAGGTTAATCATGGCACAAAGTAAAGGTCGTAAGCGCCGTACTAAGAAGCATATTGAATCTGGTGTGGCTCATATCCACTCAACATTCAATAACACACTTGTTATGATCACTGATGTTAACGGTAATGCCGTTTCATGGTCATCAGCCGGTGCACTAGGATTCAAGGGTAGTCGTAAGTCAACACCATTTGCTGCACAAATGGCTGGAGAAGCAGCTGCTAAAGAATCAATGGAACATGGTATGAAATCAGTTGAAGTAGCTGTTAAGGGTCCAGGTTCAGGACGTGAAGCTGCAATCCGTTCACTACAAGCTACTGGTTTGGAAATCACTGCTATTCGTGATGTTACTCCAGTTCCTCACAATGGTTCTCGTCCTCCAAAGCGTCGTCGTGTATAGAATGGTTGTATACCCATATGAACTAAGCTACACACATTTCGTTTTGAAAGGGGAACTAACCGAATGATCGAATTTGAAAAGCCATCCATTACTTCTGTAGAAGAAAGTAGTAGTTATGGTAAATATATTATCGAACCGCTTGAAAGAGGTTATGGTACAACTTTAGGTAATTCATTGCGTAGAGTATTACTAGCATCACTACCTGGTACTGCGGTATCTGATATTCAAATAGACGGTGTATTGCATGAATTTTCAGCTATTGATGGCGTAATTGAAGACGTTACACAAATCGTGTTAAACGTTAAGAAATTGAAGCTTAAATCTTACGCCGAAGACAGTTTAAAGGCAGAGGTCGACATTGTTGGTCCAGCTACTGTTACAGCAAAAGACATCAAGGCTGATGATGACTTGGAAATCCTCGATCCAGAACAATTTATTTGTACTGTTGCTGAGGGTGGACACTTCCACATGCAAATGACAATTAAAAATGGTCGTGGATATACTCCTGCAGAACAAAATAAGACGGACGAAACACCAATTGGTGTTCTTCCAGTTGACTCAATTTTTACACCTGTAGAAAAAGTTAACTATCAAGTTGAAAACACTCGTGTGGGTAAGAGAAACGACTTCGACAAATTAACAATCGATATCTGGACAAATGGTTCAATTGGACCACGCGAAGCTATTAGTTTGTCAGCTAAGATTCTTACAGAACACCTAACAAGTTTTGTAAACCTTACTGAAGAAGCTAAGAGTGCTGACATGATGATTGAAAAAGAGGAAACTCAAAAAGAGAAGAAACTTGAAATGACTATTGAAGAACTTGACTTGTCAGTTCGTTCATATAATTGTTTGAAGCGTGCCGGTATTAATACTGTGCAAGAGCTTACTGAAAAATCCGAAGCAGATATGATGCGTGTTCGTAATCTTGGACGCAAATCACTTGTTGAGGTTAAAGAAAAGCTTGCTGATCTTGGATTGTCATTGAAGCAAGAAGACTAATACTATCAAATTCAAACAGGAGGTATAGACATGGGCTACCGCAAATTAGGACGTAACAGTTCACAAAGAAAAGCAATGTTGCGCGATTTAACTACTGATTTAATCATTAATGAACACATTGTTACAACTGAAACTCGTGCTAAAGAGATCAGTCGTACAACAGAAAAAATGATAACCTTAGGTAAACGCGGAGATTTGCATGCTCGTCGTCAAGCTGCTGCTTATGTTAGAAACGAAGTTGCTAACATTACAGAAGATGATGATGCAGTTATTGTTCAATCAGCTCTTCAAAAGTTATTCAGTGATATCGCACCACGTTACAAAGAACGTAATGGTGGATACACACGTATCTTGAAGACAACTCCACGTCGTGGAGACGCTGCACCAATGGTTGTTATTGAATTAGTTTAATAACAATGTTTTATTAATATTTAAAAAATCAGTCATTCTGATAAATTAGTGAGTGTTAAGATGATGGTTATTCTTAACCAAGTCTATCTCTGAGATCCTTGTAACAGGGGACACTAATTTGTCGAATGATTTTTTTTTACCCAAAATTCTATTTTTTAGTTATGATATACATAATATAGTTTTGAGGAGATAACTTTTGGAAAAAATCATTTCGATCAAAAACTTAAATTATATTTATCCCGATTCAAAACAACCCGCTATCAATGATGTAACTCTAGACATCTTTAAAAATGAGTGGGTTTCGATCGTTGGTAAAAATGGTAGCGGTAAATCTACTTTAACTAAACTTATCGATGGCTTAATTGAGGCTAACTCTGGTACGATTGCAATTGATGGGCAAATTATAGATGAAGATAACATTTGGGAAGCTCGAAAAAAAGTTGGTATCATTTTTCAAAATCCTGATCATCAATTTGTTGGTGCCACAGTGGAAGATGATGTGGCCTTTGGATTAGAAAATCAAGGTATGCCAAGAGATAGAATGGTCGAAGAAGTTGATAATGCTTTACGGCTAGTTAAAATGTCTGATTTTAAAAACCGTGATCCTCAGTCTCTATCGGGTGGACAAAAACAGCGAGTGGCTATTGCTGGAGTCTTAGCAACGAGACCTCAAATCGTTATTATGGACGAATCGACTAGTATGTTGGACCCAGATGGGCGTAAAACTGTTTTGAACCTAATCCAACAATTACGTCAACAACAAGATTTGACGATTATTTCGATTACTCATGACATCGAAGAGACACAATTGTCTCAAAGAATCGTGGTTTTAAAAAACGGAGCAGTCGTGAAAGATGGTAAACCGGCTGATATCTACAATCTAGGCTCTGATTTGGAAAAATACGGTCTTGAGGAGCCTTTTTCGAGTCAATTAGTATCAACGTTAAGAGACGATTTAAAATTGCCTGAGGGATACTTGAGTGAAGAGGAGTTAAAGCGACAATTATGGAAATTACATTCGAACATGTAACACATTCGTATAATGTTAATAGTCCTACCGCGAGTTTAGGCTTAGATGACGTTTCTTTAACAATCAATGATAAGTCATTTACAGCTATCGTTGGTCAGACCGGCAGCGGGAAGTCAACAATGGTCAAACATATCAATGCACTATTGAAGCCTACTTCTGGAAAACTCACAGTTGGAAATCGGGTCATAACATCAGAGACTAATAATAAAAACTTGAAACCTTTGCGTAAACAAGTCGGCATGGTTTTTCAATTTCCTGAGAATCAATTGTTTGAAGAAACGGTTGAAAAGGATATTATGTTTGGGCCGATGAATTTTGGCGACTCAGAAGAGCATGCTAAACAGGCAGCTAAAGAAATGATTAAATTGGTCGGCTTAGATGAATCATATTTGTCCAAGTCACCATTTGATTTGTCTGGCGGTCAGATGAGACGTGTCGCGATTGCTGGGGTTCTAGCTAGTAATCCTGAAACGATTATTTTGGATGAACCGACTGCAGGATTGGATCCAGTAGGCCGTAAAGAGATTATGGGACTGTTTAAGGACTTGCAACAACAAGGCAAGACAATTATCCTAATTACGCATAATATGGATGACGTGGCTAATTTTGCTGATGAGATGGCAGTTATCCACCGTGGAAAACTAATTGCAAGTGGACTTCCACAAGAAGTTTTCAACAAGTCAGAATTATTGAAAGATGACTTATTGTCTTTACCTAGAAGTGCCGAATTTGCGCGAGAATTATCGCAAAAAGGATTTCATTTTGATAAGTTACCAATTACAATTGATGAATTAGGAACTGAAATTAAACAACAGTTAAATGGTGGTTAAATGGATAAAATAATTTTAGGGAGATATTTACCAGGGGATTCGTTGATTTATCGATTGGATCCGCGGGGAAAATTTTTATTAACATTCTATTTCGTTGGAATCGTATTTTTAGCCAATAATGTAGCATCATATGCATTTTTATTAGCTTTTGTCCTCTTTGCAGTTTATTTATCAAAGATAAATTTTGGCTTCTTTTTAAAAGGACTACGGCCGATTTTTTGGTTGATTCTCTTTACGGTCATTTTGAAGCTATTCTTTACGCCAAGCGACAATCCAATTTGGCAATGGGGAATTTTAACATTTTCTAAAGAAGGCATGGTCATTGCAGGGTACATTTTCATCCGTTTTGTTTTGATTATCTTTATATCAACTTTATTGACGCTTACTACGACACCAATCGAGATTTCTGATTCAATCGAGAGCATTCTTAAACCCTTGAAAAAAATTAAATTTCCTGTAACTCAAGTAGCTTTAATGTTGTCGATTGCTCTAAGATTCGTGCCGCTTCTAGTTGATGAAACAACCAAAATTATGGATGCACAACGTGCTCGTGGCGTTGACTTTGGCGAGGGTGGTTTGATTAAAAGAATCAAATCATTCGTGCCAATATTGATTCCCTTGTTTGTCAGCAGTTTTTCTATTGCGTATGATTTAGCAATCGCTATGGAATCGCGTGGTTATCGAGATGGCGAAGGACGCAGCAAATACCGCGTTTTAAATTGGGCCAAACGAGACAATATCATGGTTGTTTTCATGATATGTTTAACAATTATTTTATTATTTTTACGGAGTTATTAATTTATGACAAGATACAAGCTGACCATTGCTTATGATGGGACTAAGTTTCATGGCTTTCAACGACAAAAAAAATTACGAACCGTTCAAGGCGTTTTGGAAAAAGCACTTTTTAAAATGACTAAAGGTCAACAAGTAAATGTTTTTGGATCAGGAAGAACTGATGCTGGAGTTCACGCTTTAGGGCAAGTGATTCATTTCGATTATCCGGGACAGATTCCGGCTGATAACATGTTAAAGGCAATCAATTCATTGATGCCATTAGATGTGCTGGTAAAAAAATCAGAAATTGTTGATGAGAATTTTCATGCACGCTATGGCGTTAAGAAAAAAACATATATGTATAAAGTCGATTGTGGATATTATACTGACCCCTTTAAAAGGTTTTACACAGGTCATTATCCGCACCACTTGTCTGTGGATAAGATTCAAGTGGCTTTAAAAGATTTAATTGGAGAACATGATTTTTCTAGCTTCGCTGCATCCGGTGGCGTGATTGAAAACAAAGTTAGGACTATCTATTCTGCAACAGCCGTGTATAATGAGAATAATAACGAATTAGTTTTCGAATTTACAGGCAATGGCTTCCTATATAATATGGTAAGAATCTTAGTGGCTACGTTGTTAGAAATTGGCAATGGACGCAGGGATGTTCATGATTTCTTGAGATTATTTGAAGTAAAAGATCGTCAAGAGGCTAGAGGAACTGCCCCAGCAAGTGGGCTATATTTAAAAGAAGTTTTTTATCAATAATCTGTGGATAATTATTGACTTGGAGTCAAAATCACAGTATTATTGTAACTGGTATTGTTTGCCCCACGATAAGCCCCGGAAACTTATTGAGTTGTCAAACAGACGTAGAAACTGGAGGAAATTAAAGTGCGTACAACACCATTAGCAAAAGCAAGTGAAGTTGAACGTAAATGGTATGTTATTGATGGTGAAGATGTTGTCTTAGGTAGACTTTCATCTGTTGTTGCTTCTATTCTCAGAGGTAAGAACAAGCCAACTTACACACCTAACGTTGATACAGGTGACAATGTGATTGTCATCAATGCAGATAAAGTTAGATTAACAGGTAAAAAAGCAAAGAATAAGATTTACTATTCTCATTCAGATCACCCAGGTGGGGTGAAGAGTATTAGTGCTGGCGAAAAACAAGCTACAAAGCCTGAAAGATTCGTTGAAGATTCTATTCGCGGTATGTTACCTAAGAACACTCTTGGTCGCCAAGAAATCAAGAAGTTGTATGTTTATGCAGGTTCTGATCACAAGCACCAAGCACAAAATCCAGAAAAATTGGATATCAACAAACTAATTTAAGGAGGAAAAGAATTTGGCACAAGTATCATACGCCGGAACAGGTCGTCGCAAGGATTCAGTTGCTCGTGTACGCTTAGTTCCTGGAAACGGAAAGATTACTATCAACAAACGTGATGTCAAAGATTACATTCCTTTTGACAATTTGATTGCTGATATGAAACAACCTCTAGACGTAACTGAAACAGCAGAAAGCTATGACGTTATTGCTAACGTTAATGGTGGAGGCTTCTCAGGACAAGCTGGAGCAATTAGACATGGTATTGCTAGAGCACTTCTTGATGTAGATCCTGATTTCAGACCTACACTTAAGTCAGCCGGCTTCTTAACACGTGACCCTCGTATGAAGGAACGTAAGAAACCAGGTTTGAAGAAAGCTCGTAAAGCATCACAATTCTCAAAACGTTAATATTTTATATTTTCGATTTGACGTTAAAAATCGGCTGTTCGTCAAATTAAGTTGATGGCAGTTTACATAAGCAGTTAGATCATAATTGGTCTAGCTGTTTTTTATTTGGCTGACGAGCTTGCTCGGAGCCAAAAAATTTGAAGATTGATACGCTTA
>NZ_VDFO01000060.1:0-11234 GCF_009600995.1 Companilactobacillus halodurans
AAACTACAAAACTCCACGGGAACTATTCACTAGTTTCTGTGGAGTTTAGAAATGTACTTTTCTGGTACTGATATATTTCGTATTTATTTTTGGACAAGTGGCTAACTTGTTCTTGTAATTTTCGAATTTCAAAAATATCTAATTCATGTAAATTAACATGTCCGATTCCTGCTGGCATCAAATAAACTGACAAACCATCAAATGAGATTGGGCTAAAAAGAATCATGCCCAAAAATATTAAATAAACTAAACTGATCAAATCAAAATGACGGTCAGTAAATTTAGAAATATTTTTGATAATATATAGACCAGCAAAAATTGAAATAATCAAGATAAACAACAATGGTATAAATCTCATAGCATCCTCTCCTTTCTTGATTTTATTGTCATTTAATTTTAATAACTATATCTTACCTAAGAATCTTTTAAATAATCTTAAAATAGATTGATGAAATTGTGAAGTTAATATGATTACCATATAAAAAAACTAGAAATCAAAAATGAATTCTAGTTTTAAATTAATTTATTTATCTAATTCAGCAATTTGTTTTTCAACTTGATCATTGCTGCGGAACTCATCATAAGTTGTATCAGCACGATCGACCACGCCATTTTCCGTCAAGTAAATCAAACGGTTGGCAATAGTTTGAATAAACTGGTGATCATGTGAGGCAAAAAGGATTGACCCTTTATAATCGATTAAGCCATCATTTAATGAAGTAATTGATTCCAAATCAAGATGGTTAGTAGGATCATCCATCATCAAGACATTAGCTTTTAATAACATCATCTTAGAAAGCATTACACGAACTTTTTCACCACCGGAAAGAACGTTGACCATTTTCGTTACGTCATCTCCAGAGAAGAGCATTCTTCCTAAGAAACCACGCAAGAAGGTATCATCATCTTCACCTTTTTCCGCAAATTGACGTAGCCAATCAATAATTGGCGTCTCTTCATTGAACATTGTACTGAAATCTTTTGGCAAATATGCTTGGCTTGTTGTGACACCCCATGTAATAGTTCCAGAATCTGGAACCAAATCACCTGACAAGACTCTAAAGAGTGCTGTCGTAACAGTATCATTTTTAGCCAAAAAGGCAACTTTATCATCCTTCTTCAAAATGAAGTTAACATTCTTAAAAATTTGTTTGCCATCAATTGAAACTGATAAATCCTTAACTTGCAATAAATCATTTCCAATATCACGATTAGGGACAAATTTAATAAATGGATAACGGCGAGAACTTGGCTGAATGTCGTCTAAAGTAATCTTATCAAGCATCTTCTTACGTGAAGTAGCCTGTTTTGATTTAGAAGCATTAGCCGAGAAACGAGCAATAAAGTCTTGCAGTTCCTTGATTTTTTCTTCTTTTTTGGCATTTTGATCTTGTTTCATTTGTTGAGCTAATTCAGATGATTGTTGCCAGAAATCGTAATTACCAGCGTAAAGTTGAATCTTACCGTAATCAAGGTCAGCCATATAAGTGCAGACCTTGTTCAAAAAGTAACGGTCATGGGATACGACAATAACGGTATTTTCAAAATTGATCAAGAACTCTTCTAACCAATCGATCGAATCCACATCGAGACCATTAGTAGGCTCATCGAGCAAGAGAACGTCCGGCTTGCCAAAGAGTGCTTGGGCTAACAAGACCTTGATCTTTTGTCCAGCTGTCAAAGTGGACATCTTTTCTTGATGAAGTTCTTCAGGGATATTCAAACCTTGAAGCATTTGTGAAGCTTCACCTTCAGCTTCCCAGCCACCCATTTCACCAAATTTTGATTCTAATTCAGCGGCTTTTAAACCATCTTCTTCATTGAAGTCTGGTTTCATATAAATGGCATCTTTTTCTTGCATGATTTTGTACAATTCGTCATGCCCCATAATGACTGTTTCCATAACTGTATAATCGTCAAAATCAAAATGGTTTTGTTTCAAAGTTGCCAAACGTTCATTAGGTCCCAATTTAACAGAACCTGTCGATGGCTTGATATCGCCTGATAAAACTTTTAGGAAAGTTGATTTACCGGCACCATTGGCACCAATCAAACCGTAACAATTGCCTGGTGCAAACTTGATATTTACATCCTCAAATAACTTTCGATCAGCAAAGTGCAAACTTACATCACTAACAGTAATCAAATATATAATCCTCATTTCTTAAATGTAGTCTAGATTGCATTATACGGGCTATTTGACTGTGGTGCAAGCAGTACAGACTTTTTATTTTGCCAGCCAAACTAATCCTGCTTGAGTGGCACTCCAATCTAAGCCATCGAATTGTGACTTTTTGATTCGTAAATAAAAATACAACTCAATCAAAGATTTTGGAAAATCTGTTTTATTATTCAAATAATCAATCCCAATAGCATTAAAAAATGCTTCAATAGTTTGGTCAAAATTATTGTCAGTTTGAAATTCCTTAAGATAATGTAAAACTAATTTCTTCAACTGAGGTTGTTTTGCAAGTTCTGCTGAAACCGAAATTTTCTTTAGTCTCTCAATAACATCATTTTTGATAGCTTCTATTTCCAAATATTTCTCCATAATAAGGTCCCCACCCATTCCAAGATTTTCTTACGACCATAATATAAAGAGCCTAATTAGTTATAGCAAGTATCAATACTTATCATCATTTTATCGTAAATAAATAGTCTCATAACTGGCTTATCAACAACCAATTATGAGACTTTTCATATCGAACTTATCAAATAGTACAGACCACTCAATCCAATAAAAATATAGATAAATAACTTCATCAATTTTATATTCAAATGTCCAACCAGATGATTAGCTAAAATAGTGTCCAGGACGGCCCCGACAATTC
Source organism: Companilactobacillus halodurans (assembly GCF_009600995.1). NCBI lineage: Bacteria > Bacillati > Bacillota > Bacilli > Lactobacillales > Lactobacillaceae > Companilactobacillus > Companilactobacillus halodurans. Next base: position 2,832 of record NZ_VDFO01000060.1, read on the forward strand.
CAACGGCAATATATTTCAAATTGCTAAAAGTCAAAATACCGCTTGAAAAACGCACTGTTGTCATTAAAAAAGTATCCATCAAGAAAAACGTCTGAATGTTACTTAAATAATTCTCTTTGGATTTAGAATTTGTCAAAAAGTATAGTGCCATCAAGGGACCACCTATACCAAACATCCCGTTAAAGAATCCAGATATCAATGAAAAAATCACCATAATCCAAAGTGGTATTGCTTTAATAGAAATTGAGCGAATATTCATTACTGCATAATATATCGACAAAACAATTAATAACAGACCTAATAAAATTTTCAAATGATTGCTGGCAAAAAAACTGCTCAAATAAAGCGAGGAAAGTGCCATACAAGCATAAATTAAAAATGGTGCGATAATTTTTTGCCAATCCAGATGCTTTCGATATTTCCAAACAAGCATTACATTAGCTATGACCATTGTTAAAGTTGAAACCCCAGCACTTTGATTAATCGGTAATAAATGAGGCAAAAAAATCATCATGACAATTCCGGAACCAAATCCGGTCACACCCTGAACAAATCCTGCCATTAATGCCGCAAAAATGATAATAAATATCCAACTCAATAAGCTCATCTCCCAATGCTTACCATTCTACTATAATGAGAAGCATTTAAAAGATTCCATTTTATTGACCATCTAAAGAAATTGCTCCCTGCCGTCTACTTGGCGATGGTTTAGGGTCAAGAATATAACGATTGATCAAATCGATGATCTGGTCATTTTGAGGCAAATCAGAATGCTGCGCATCAGAGCCAGAGACAGAAATCGTTGTAAAATGTTTAACTTGACCCTGATAAATATACTTTCCAGCTGTCACGCTTCCCAATGGGACTAAACCATCTGAATTGTAAGTTTGCGTTCCTGCAACTGAATAGACGCTTAAACTTTTCGGTATCTCTTTTCGGTCTTCAATAAAATCAGATAACATTTGAGTTTTATGTTGAACCGACTTTTCATTAAAATTATAAGGCGAGCCAATCGTCATCAATTGCTTGATTTTAATTTGATCAGAATACTCTGAATAATATTTTTCCAAAAAGGCTGTATAAATCAAGCCCCCATTTGAATGCCCGATAGCTTTAAAATTATTAAAGTTATATTGACGTGCTAAAGCCTTAAAAGCCGTATTGAACCATCGTGCTTGCTTTTTGATATTGCTGTAGCCATCGTGATTATTTTGAAAGCCGACCACGACAATTGGTTCATTGTCTCCTTTGCGAAGTTGGCCTGAAAAATGCAACTTATCATTTGTTGTAACATAAATCTTAATCAACGAATGTGGCTTCTTATTATTTTTATTCAATTTTTTCACCAAGGTATCAAATCGATTTTCAGTCGCTGAAGAACCTGGAATCATAATTACCGGCGATAATTTAGAATTATGCAATTTAGAAAGCTCTGAAACATTTTGCCTCGACCAATTTAATGAAACCATGATTAAAACAGCTGCTAATAGAACTCCAAAAAAAGTTCCAATCCACAATTTAATTCTCATCGATTTCACCAGCTTCCTGACTAATACGATCAGATAATTTTACGAATGGTAAATAAATCAATACATCAATTATTAGTAATGCAGCACCTAAAATAAGGGACAACCAGCTTCCGTTAGTCCCAATAAAGCCAATCAACGGACCTGGAGTTCCCGAAGGTACCGGATAAGCTGCTACTGGAATCCAATGTAAGACAATAAATAAAGCTGCAATTATCATATTAAATAATGGCGCCATGACAAAAGGAATCAAAAAAACAGGATTGAATAAGACAGGAATCCCCAACATCATTGAATAGTGACTATTGAAGATGGCTGGGAAAATGGACCATTTTGAAACATTTCTATTTTGCTCTTTCTTTGAAAAAATCAAAATAGCGATTATCAAAGCAATCATCACGCCACTGCCACCAAAGTTAGCAAAACTATGAAATAGCGTCGTATCAGTGAATTTATAAGGAACATTCCACGAAGAACCATTTTTTAATGCTTCATTCATATTTGCCATCGAAGGCGCATCAGTAAAGGTTGGACTATCGCTAAATGGACCTCCAATTGCCATCCATGATAAAAGGTTCGTTAAAAATCCCATTGAAAGAACGTACAATAAAGCATTGATTTGCGTGTTCCGCATGACAAAACTAGCAACATAAGTTGGTATTTCCAGTTTGAGCACGAAAAAGCTCAACATGTTCAGTAAAGATGCCAGGACCATTACAATTAGAATTGGAATAATAATTTTATAACGGCCGTCTAATCTTGAATTATCAAAAAATATTAAAACACGAGCCACTAAATAACCGATGATTAAAGCAATCAACATTCCTTGCGACATCAAGAATTGGCTGAAAATTGGAATCGTATTATCGACTGTTTGAAAAGAAATTATCAAAAAAGACAGTAATCCCACAGCACCAGAAATAATGCCATCTTTTCGATACTCTTTGGCAGTGAAATAAGCCATGCCAAAAGCCGCATAAATAGCCATCATATCAATCGTACAGTGGAAAATAACTTCCATGACCCATTTGAGTTCTGAATCAAATGGCAGCCAGTTCGTCACTCCAAACATCTGCGCCACATAACCATTTTTATTTAAAAAAGCAAAGTTGAAAACTTCCCAATAACATAATTGGAAATAATAAAATCAAAGTTTGGCGTACAGCACTTGCAATTTTTGTATTGCGTACTCGAGCAGAAAAATATAATAATCGATTAATCATTTTAAGCCTCACAATTATCGAACAATTCGATTCTTCACTACATGCACATTATTTACTTCTTATTAATTTTTATCCACGAAAAACCACTAATAAATTTTGAAAAATCTTTCAAACTGATTTGACATTTTGTAATTGTTCCTATTGTATAATAGAAATTATTAATTATTGGAGGCGTATTTATGAAATATCCTATTTTATTATTTGATTTAGATGACACGATCCTTGATACCAAAACTAACGCTGAAAAGGCCTTAAAAAAGATGTCTTCAATAGTTGACTTCCCTTTTAATCAACAACAATTATTATATTGGCATCAATTAAATGACAAACTCTGGGAAAAATTTGAAAAAAAAGAATTAACTCGTGATGAATTACTAATTTTGCGTTTCAAATTATACTTCGACCACTTTAATAAGAAAGTCGATGCAAAAAAGTTTAATCAAACTTACCTACGTTTACTCAAAGAGGAAATCACTTTGATTCCTTCTGCTAAAGAAGTTATATCCAACCTCAGTCAAACTAGACGTATTTTTGCAGTTTCAAATGGAACTAAGGAAAAACAGTTTTCTCAACTTAGCCAAGCCCATTTGATCGATAATTTCGAAAAGCTCTTCTTATCTGAAGATATTGGCTATCAAAAACCGGACCCTAACTTTTTTAAAGTAGTACTTGATGACCTTGACGTTGATAAATCAGAAACACTAGTCATTGGTGATTCTTTAACTGCAGATATTTCAGGAGCCAATCTATCTAATATCGACAGCGTTTGGTTCAATCCTACAGAGAATAATAATAAAACCGATTTTAAACCTACTTTTGAAATCAAAAATTTGCCTCAATTAGAAAAAATTCTCAACTAAAAAGAGATGTTAATCAAAATACGATTAACATCTCTTTTTTACCGATTAAGCATTATTTTTCATTACGACGTTGAAACAACTTAACAATTTCAACAATCACAATCATCAAGACACCAGCACCTAAAACAATTGACCATTGCAATAGGTTCAATTCAGTTACGTGGAACAGACTGTTGAAGCCAGGGATAATGATTGTAGCTGCAACCATGATAAACGATGTTGCAACGCCAATATTAAACATTTTATTCTTGAAAGGATGTACTTTAAAGATTGATTGGTAAGTCGATTTAACGTTGAAGGCATGGAATAATTGAATCAAGGCTAAAGTTGCATAAGCCATTGTTAGGGCATCGGCGTGCATAGCAGCATTCCCTGCATGAACTGGGAACATGATTGCTAAACCATAGACCCCTAGCGTAATGATACCTTCCAAAATTCCTTGATAAATAATAGAAGTCCCAATGCCGCCACTTAGGAAACTTGATTTGCGACCACGAGGCTTGCGCTTCATAATACCTGATTCTGTTGGTTCCACTCCTAATGCGATTGCTGGGAAAGTATCAGTTGCGAGGTTAATCCAAAGCAATTGCACGGGCATCAAAATATCCCAACCTAATAAGGTCATCATGAATAAAGTCAAAACCTCACCTAAATTGGCTGACAAGAGATACTGAATCGACTTTTGAATATTGGAGAAGACTTTCCGTCCCTCTTCAACAGCCACAATAATTGTCGCAAAATTATCATCGGCTAGAACCATATCTGAAGCTCCCTTTGAAACCTCAGTTCCGGTGATTCCCATACCGATACCGATATCAGCTGACTTCAAAGCAGGAGCATCATTAACCCCATCACCTGTCATCGCAACGACTTTGCCTTTATCTTGCCAAGCCTTCACAATTCTAACTTTATGTTCAGGTGATACACGTGCATAAACAGAATATTTTTTAACTTTCTTGTCAAATTCCTTATCGCTCATTTGGTCCAACTGGGCACCGGTAATAACTGCAGCATCATCGCCAGACTTAATAATACCCAAACGACCAGCAATTGCTTCAGCAGTATCTTGGTGGTCGCCAGTAATCATGATTGGACGAATCCCAGCGCTTTTAGCATCGGCAACCGCTTTAGCAGCTTCCGGACGTTCAGGATCAATCATCCCGACCAGTCCAGCAAAAATCAAATCTTGCTCAATAGTTTGTGTGTCAACAATTCCAGGGATTTCATCAATAATTTTGTATCCCATTGCCAAGACACGCAATGCCTTAACCGCCATATTCTTATTTTGTTTGAGAATAGCTGCTTGGTCTTCTTCGGTGAAATTTTTAACATCGGTAGGAGAAGCCTGAATGCGTGTCACTCTTTGAAGCAACATATCGGGGGCACCTTTAACCGCGACAAAGAATTTGCCATCGGGCAATTTGTGAATCGTCGACATTAATTTACGGTCTGAATCAAAAGGAACTTCAGCAACTCGAGGTTCTTTTTTCAATTCATCTTCTACGTGATAATCATGGTCGAAACCAAATTGAACCAAAGCTGTTTCTGTTGGATCACCCAAGAGCGTTCCATCATTTTGAATTTTCGTATCATTACTAAAAGTCATCACTTGCAAAACTTTGTCATCTGAAGTGATATCTTCTGAAGCATCTTTTAATTGACCATATTGATAAACTTTTTCAACCGTCATTTTGTTTTGGGTCAGAGTACCAGTTTTATCAGAAGCAACGATATCGGTACTTCCTAAAGTTTCAACGGCTGGCAACTTTCTAACTAAGGCTTTTCTCTTGGCCATTCTGGTCGTTCCTAAAGCCAAAATGATTGTAACGATTGCTGGCAAACCCTCAGGAATCGCGGCAACTGCCAAGGAAATCGCAACTAACAACATATTGATAATCAATTCATTCATCGGCTGTCCAGAGTGATTATTGAAGATACCAACCGCAAAGATAATAGCCGCAATTGCCAAAATTAGCCATGTCAAAGTTTTTCCCAAAGAGTTGAGATTATCTTGTAACGGCGTTCCAGTTTCTTCAGCTTTATTGATCATGCCAGCAATTTGACCGACCTGTGTTTCCATACCAGTCCCAACGACGACCCCAGTTCCACGACCATAAGTTACGTTACTGTTCATATAAGCCATGTTCTTACGATCGCCTAACGGAATATCTTCATCTGCTAAGACTTCTGATTCTTTTTCGACTGGCACTGATTCACCAGTCAAAGCTGATTCCTCAATTTTCATTGATGCTGAATCCAACAGACGGATATCAGCTGGCACAATGTCTCCAGCTTCCAGTAAAACCAAATCACCCTTGACTAAGGCTTCACTACTGATGGTTTCTAACTTTCCACCACGTTTAACGTGCGCATCAGGAGTTGACATTTCTCGTAAAGCATCGATGGCTTCTTCAGCTTTTGATTCTTGAAAGATACCAAAAATTGCATTGATAATGACAACCGCTAAGATCAATGCCGCATCGGACCATTCTTTGGCAACGACACCAGAAATAAATGCAGCAACTAACAAAACAATAATCATAAAATCCTTGAACTGGTCAAAGAAACGTTGTACTAAGCCCTTTTTCTTACCTTGCGCTAAGGCGTTGGGGCCATTTTTTTCCAATCGCTCTTTCGCTTGTTGATCACTCAACCCATCTTCACTAGTACCAAATTGCTTTAAAATATCAGCTTTATCCAGTGCATAAAAACGGGAGCGTTTCTTATCGTCCATACTCTTCAAAATTAACATCTCCTTTTAATTTCGGGAAAAAAAGACTTGTACGCAAAAAACACGTACAAGTCTCACTAATTAAGACAAAACCAGAACTACGTCTTGTTGATGGCTTTGTCACAGGCAACCCTCTCTGCAAGTTACTCCCTTGATTACGGTTTCATTATAATTGATACCGAAAATTAAAGCAAAACAAAACATCAAAAAGATTAAGTATTTAGTTTATTTTTATATCAATTTATTTATCTTGAAATTCTCCATGAATAACGACTTTTGTGCCAGATGGAATATTGTCAAAAATCCACTTGCAATCAGGAACTGACAAATGAACGCAGCCATGTGATGATGGCTCTTTCCCTAAAGTTTTTGCTATCGATTTAACATACTCGCCTTTATCGTTAGTTGGCGTAGTGTGGAAAAGATACTCGCCATGATTTAGAAAAGAAACGTAGTAATAAGCGCCTAATTTTAACGGTGCAGTATAAAAGTAATGTCCCCGTTCATTTTGAATATGATAAGTGCCCCTTGGAGTTGTGTCATTTTTACCAGTTGAAGCGTACATAGTATATAGTTTCTCTTTACCATCCATAATATAAGTCCGTTGAGTCGCAATATTCACGTCAATCCAAATATTAGAATGCTTTGTTAAATCAGGATAGTCTTTCTTCTCGGAAGCTTGATCATATTTAAAGTCTTCTAGACTAACCATCGATTTTTCATCCTGAACTGTTTCAGGAGTCTCGATAACTTTTACCTTAGATGTAACTTCAGGCTTTTTCTGATCAACTTTCTTTTCCGCAGAAACATTAATTTGGTCATCTCCAATATGCTTATTCCCCAAAAATAAGCCAATGCCCAAAAGACACACAATTGAAACTAAGGCAGCAATAATTATCTTTTTTCTTTTCCCTCTTAGATTCATCAAAATTTCCCCAAATTCATATATTTATTAATATACTTATAATTATAGCGCTTTCAATAATTACATCAATGGTATTTGTGATGATATTGCCTATGAAATTTATGATGATTACGATAATTTTTATAATTTGCTTTCAATTCTTGGGTTTTCCCATCATCGCCTGGAACTTGAAAATCTTTATCTATTTTGGATCTCCCAGTAGCATAATCAAATTGAATTTTCCCTTGAACATTCCAAATATAACGATTAAATTTCAGCGTCTTATCCGTTGAAATAGCTTGGACCCAAACGCCACGAGCCATCAACTCATTGTCACGAAATATTGGCGTGACCTGATAAATTACCTTCTTATTCCTTGTTAAGGCAGTTCTAACCTTTTGTTCTACTTCAGTCATTGTTTTTTGATTAGAAAAAGCAGTCTGTGTAAAGAGATTTTTAGGATTATTCAGACTTCCTAAATGTCCTTCTTCCTCTTGACCATCGTCATTTAAATTAAATGTAACTGTATAGGCAATTAAATGTCCTCTATTTTGAGGAATCACACGACTTCCATCAATTATTTTAGGTTGATTATGCCAGCCAGTGGGCTTAAAAATTTGTTCTGTTCTGGTTTTTGAACGACCAAGATTATTTTTAGTTAAATACGCTGTAACTGACTTCGTGCGATTCAGATCATCCAGTCCTGAATAGTCGATATGTGGCTTTTCAAAATTTTTAATTGCTAGAGTAGTCGGAGTATCATTATTCAAAATTTTTACAGGATTATCACCCGATTTATAAATCCAATGACTCATATCCTCAGTCGTTAAGGGATTTTTTGATTGATTATTTTGGCCTTGATTTAATTTTTCATTCTGTTTCAAATCTGTTGCTGTAGTGCCTTTGGCATTTGATTCTGCAGAACATCCCGTTAGCATTAAGGGAAAAAGCATCAATAGAAAAATAAATTTCTTCATCTAAATAATCCTCAATATTCAATTATTTTGTGAGCAAAAAAGTCTGAACTTAAAAATTTTGGCTGTTCGTCAAATTAAGTTGATGGCAGTTTACATAAGCAGTTAGATCATAATTGGTCTAGCTGTTTTTTATTTGGCTGACGAGCTTGCTCGGAGCCAAAAAATTTGAAGATTGATACGCT
>NZ_VDFO01000061.1:0-8505 GCF_009600995.1 Companilactobacillus halodurans
ACATCTAAAGGGCATGAATGGTGTCCTTTTTTGGTGTTCTTAAATGGTTATTACTAATAAATGGTATACAAAAATAAAGTTGATGGCAAAATACCTATCAACTTTATTTATCGTACAGCCTAAAAATATTAGTTTGAAATTTCCCTGGCAAAAATAAATCGGCAAAATAGCTCAACAATCACTTTTAAGATTGCTGGGCTATTTTTTATGCTTTGTTCGGGTTGGAGGCGTTTGAAAAGCCTTTAAATGGGCTTTTTGGTATACTAAATGTAAATTAATAAATGATTGAAGGGATATAAATGGATTTTTATTCGTATCAATATATAACCAATCATAGTGACCAACCCAATTTCATGTTCATTATTGGAACCTTAGTTTTAGCTTTAGCAATCCTAGTCACGGCTTTTTTGTATTTCAAAAATAGGTCGGACAATAAATATCGTGATTTGTTGATTATTTTTGTTTTAGGAATTTTATTGTTTTTAGGAATCAACTATAACAATTATGAACAACAACTTGATGTCAGCAATAAAAATTCGCAAACGTTGGAATTAATGAAATCAATTGCCAAGGATCAAGATGTCTCCTTGAAAAAAGTCTATTCCAATAGTTCCAGTTTGACTGAAGGAATGCTGATTAAAGCTGGTTCTAAAATTTACAAAGTTAGTTTCGACGACAATCAAACTAGTTTTACGTTAAGTGAAGCTGGTATTGTCAGCACAAAACAAATTAAATTGATTAAAAAGTAGGTGAAATGATGGATTTAAATTACGGAGATTTAACTTTAAAATTTATTATCGGTTTCCTATTCATGGTTCTACAAATCAATCTCTTTGGACGAGGCAACATTGCACCTACAAGTGCGATTGATCAACTTCAAAACTACGTTCTTGGTGGTATCGTCGGTGGTATGATTTACAATTCAAGCATCACGATTTTGCAATTTGCTTTGGTCTTGCTGATTTGGACGATGGTCGTTTTTGTAGCAAAATTTTTGACCAACCACAATAATATTTTTAAGAAGGTAGTTGAAGGTACCCCCAAAGTAATTGTCAAAAATGGTCACATCGATGTAGATTTAGCACTGAAAAATGGCTTATCTGCCAATGACCTGTCATTTAAGCTCCGTCAGTCTGGCGTGATGGATATCCGAAATGTTAAGCGGGCCGTTTTTGAACGTAATGGTATGTTGACTATCATTATGAAAGATGAAGACAGTTTGCGTTATCCAATCATTTTGGATGGGAAAATTGACTATGATGAATTGGAATCAATAAAAAAAGATGAAGATTGGGTCGAAGAAGAATTGAAAAAGCAAAAGGTCGATGTTTCAGATGTTTATTTAGGAAATTATATCGATGGCGAGTTAGTCATTTATACATATTAATGTTTTAGGTTACCCGAAAATAGTTTTTAATATAGAAGAAACTGTATTAGAATGTAACTGTATTAAATTTTTGGTGGTGATACAGTGTCAAGCAGTTCAAAAACATTTTCATTAATCATGCTGGTTTTTTATGCTATTTTGCTTTATTTTGTTTTTGCAAATAAGAATATGATTGCAATGTATATGATGGCAATTGGTATGTTTGTTGATGCTTTAGTAGGTTTCATTTGCACTTTCCGATCAAAAACTAAATAGGGTGGCGAATTTTAAATGACAGATTCAAAGGTTTATAACGATTATTTCTTCGATGAACCCATATTCGATTTACACGATGGTGGCTATGTTCCACTAGAAAAGGCTGATGTACCAGATCAACCTTTAAATATTCCCGCAGCTTTGGAACCAGATAAAGTTGACGGAAACGATGTTTATTACACAATTACGGCTCAAGAGGGCGAAACACAAATTCTTCCTGGTGCTAAGACAAAGACTTGGGGCTACAATGCTTCATTGTTAGGACAAACAATTGTTTTGAAAAAAGGCGTTCACTACCATGTTCACCTAGTTAACAAATTGTCAGAAGTAACAACTTTTCACTGGCATGGACTAAATGTTACTGGACCTATCGTTGATGGTGGTCCGCATGCACCGGTTTATCCAGATGGCAGTCGTGATATCGACTTCACTTTGGACCAACCTGCACAAACTGATTGGATTCACCCACATCCATGTCCAAATACAGCTCGCCAAGTTTGGAATGGATTAGCTGCTGCTGTCGTCGTTACAGATGATGAAGAAGCTAAGTTGCCATTACCAAGAAACTATGGCGTCGATGATATTCCAGTGATTTTACAAGATAGAACTTATCATGATAATCAACTTGATTATAAAAAAGATTATGATGTCGATGGAACTCTTGGCAAGTATGCTTTAGTCAATGGAACAATCAATGGTGTCTTCAATGTTACGACACAAAAAGTCCGTTTAAGAATCTTGGATGGGTCTGATCGTCGTGAATGGAGATTGCACTTTGACGACAATCACGAATTTACACAGATTGCTTCTGACGGCGGCATTTTGCCAGAACCCGTTAAATTCACGAAATTGATGTTAACTTGTGCTGAACGTGCAGAAGTTATCGTTGACTTTGGCGACAAGAAACCAGGTGACGTGGTAACTTTGATGAGCGATGATATGCCAATTATGAAATTTAAGATTGGTCAATATGCTGCTGACGATTCTAAATTGCCAGAACACTTAACAACTATCGACGCACCAAAAGTTACACCAGGACTTCCTGTTACAAAGACTGTTATGTCAGGGATGGATGACCAAGTACGTTTGGATGGCAAACTCTTTGATATGCAAAGAATCGACCGCAAGCAAAAGATTGGCGATACTGTCCTTTGGGACGTTGTTAATACTAACGATATGGATGGCGGAATGATTCATCCATTCCATATGCACGGTTGCCAATTCTTAGTCATCAGTCGTAATGGCAAAGAACCATATCCTAATGAACATGGCTGGAAAGATACGGTTGGTGTCAATGCAGGTGAAACAGTTAGATTAGCTGTTCAATTCACTAAATTTGGTGTTTATATGTATCACTGTCACATTCTAGAACACGAAGATACTGGAATGATGGCTCAAATTGAAGCTTATGATCCAAATGAAAAACATGAATATCACTTATTGAGCATGGATGAAATGAATCACCCTAAGAAATAAGCCGATTGACATTGAATTAGTCCTTAATTAAACTAATCAATGAAATCAAATAAAAAGGGAGCTGACCTTATTTGGTCTTAGCTCTCTTTTGTTATATGTGGAAGGATATTGTTTTGAGACAGGGAAAATTTAAAATTCGGTTAGGCTATTTAGTTTTTGCAATCGTCTTAGATGCTTTTGCCAATGCTTTAATGATTGACAGCAACATGGGGAGTGCTGTCTGGACGGCTTCAGCGGTCAACATCTCATCCCTATTGCATTCAAGTTATGGAACGACCTTATTCGTTTATGCGGTCATTGTAACGATTGCCAATCAATTTTTATTAGGCAAATTCGATGAACATATTTTTATCTCCAATTTACTATTTTCATTGCCATTCAGTTATTTGGTTGGCTTCTTTTCAGATATCCTCAATCCTTTACAATTGAATAATTTATCGATAGCTTCACGATTATTGGTCGATGTTATCGGCTTAATTGGGGTATCCATCGGAACTTCGATTTATCAACGTTGCAATTTGATACAACATCCTAATGACGAATTAGCTTATCTCTTACGTTTCAAATATCTTCATGGTTCAGCTGGCTGGGGACAATTAATCAGTTATACACCACCAGTAATCATTATGATTATTTGTTATTTCTTGACGGGTAATATCCTGTCCGTAGGGATTGGAACCGTTCTAGCAATGTTTTTCCAAGGAGTAATTATTGGCATTTCCGATAAGATAGTCGTCCCATCTTTGAAGCATCATTATTCATTTTAAAATTAACAGTTTAATGCTTGCGCTAGTGTGTCACATGGTTTAATATTATGCGTAGGGACTACCAGATTTAAAAACAACTGATTCCTTCCCGACGGTGAGATTAATTTCTCACTATTTTTTTATTTCGAATTTTAGAAAAATATACAGTTGAAAATACGAAAAAAGCATCACTGATTTTTATAGTCAGTGATGCTTATTTAGTTAATTTATTAAAATTATATGTCAATCCTTCAACAGTCAAACGGTTGCGACCGAGGTTTTTTGATTCGTATAAATAGCGATCGACTCGATTAAAGAGGTCATCGAAGTTAAGATCGGTCTTATCAAGCTTGGAAACGCCAAAAGAAATTGTTATTTCTAACTTTTCGCCATTTAAAACCAAAGGTGTGTTAGTTAAAGCTTCTCTAAGATTTGCGATGATAGGGATGCATTGGGCTGGCTTCTTGCCTCGAAAGACGATAATAAATTCTTCGCCTCCAAAACGGAATAGTTCCCCCTTGGCATCACCTAAAAACATTTCCCGCTCAATCGTCTGGGCAACGTGCTTCAAAACTTCATCGCCGGTGCTGTGTCCATATGTATCGTTGAATTCTTTAAAGTGATCGATATCAAACATGGTAACAGTTAACGGGATTTCTTCATTAGAATAAGTTTCAAAAAGTTCTTGAGCTGTTTTATCTAAGCTGGCTCGATTCCTGATTCCAGTTAATTCATCGTAATTTACTTTCACTTTTAAATCATCATAATTAATCATTGTATCTTCTAGTTTTTTTGCACAAAAACGAATTATTGCCATATAAATCAAGAAAACTATGAGCATATTAATGATTTCAAGCATTGGAAAACTATGATCGACCCAAAGGAGTATCCACCAAGATAATCCAAAGAATAGTTGCATGATTAAATATTTCCATTCAGAGCGTTGCAATTTTTCAGTTTGCTGATAAATATAAATTACGATAATAACCAAGAAAATGTACGAGACGGCAAAGAATGGTAAATTTTTATTTTCCAAACGATCTAAATTAATAGATGTGTAATATGCAAAAGGCATTAAAATATTGATCAGTAAAGTAATCTTATTGCGAATCAGATACATGCAGTAGAGCAGAATCGTCAATTGAGCATTGGCATACAGCCAGCCGTGATTGATTGAGCCCGTATTTAAAATATGGAATATCTGTTGCAACATAATCATACTAAAGGTTAGAACTAATCCCTCTATTAGGTGTTTAAAAAATTTTTGATAAGAGGGCGACGACTTACCGATTATTCGTTCGAGTGAATAAGCAACGATCGTAATGATCGTTATCAGACCAATTGTCACTAGAGTAATAATTGCTGAATTGATATTCAGATAATTATTGATGATGCTTCCTAAAATGATATCTGGCAAGTTTTTCCCTCAATTATTTAATTTTATTATTTTTTCAATTAAGAAAAGTCTAACATAGAAGTTCATTTTTAAGATACAGGTGTTTATTAATACTTAATAATTCCGGTTATTAGTATACTCTTTATTCACTGATTAATTGAATGGTTTATAATATTAGTCAATAGTGTAGTTATTTTTAAATTTATGTTTAATTATTTCAAAATTAATTTATGTATATTTAGAAAAATGAGGGGAAACTTATGAAAGTAGTGATTGTAGGTTGTACTCACGCCGGTACTGCAGCAGTTGAGCAAATTTTAAACGATCATCCCGAAACAGAAGTGACCGTCTATGAAAAAGATGATAATATTTCTTTCCTATCTTGTGGGATTGCACTATATCTGGGGAAACGAGTCAAGCATTTAGAAGACATGTTTTATGAAACTCCTGAAGATTTGGAAAAAATGGGCGCCAAAATTAAATTGAAACATGATGTTCTAAAAATTGATGCTAAGCATAAGACTTTGATGTGTGAAAATATGCAGACGCATGAGATTATCAATGATACTTACGATAAGTTGATTATGACGACGGGGTCTTATGTAGTAGTCCCACCAATTGTTGGTATCTCAGATCCAAAAATTTTGATGTGTAAAAATTATGCCCAAGCACAGGCCATTTATAAGACAGCTCAAAATCATCGCCATATTACGATTATCGGCGCAGGCTATGTTGGAGTGGAGCTAGCAGAAAGCTATGCCAATACTGAACATGATGTCACGCTGATTCAATCAAGAAATCAGGTTTTAAATAATTATCTAGACAAAGATATGTCGCAAAATGTGATTGATTTATTAAAAGATCATGGCGTCAAAGTTCTTTTAAACGAACGGGTCACAGGCTTTGACCGTGATGACAATGATGAGAATATCATAATTGAAACAACTAAAACGAAACATAAATCAGATCTTGTAATCGTTGCGACCGGGTTCGTAGCCAATACTGAATTATTACGTGGACAAGTTGAAATGGATCGTCATGGAGCCATCATTATCAATGATTATTTACAGACGTCAAATCCTGATATTTATGCAGCGGGAGATGTTTGTACAGTCAATTTCAATCCTACTGGAAAACCTGCTTATATGCCCTTGGCAACTAATGCTATTCGTCAAGGAACTCTTGCAGGGGTCAATGTCTTCGGGGATATTCAAAAGTACATGGGAACTCAAGCCACTTCAGCAATGGAATTATTTGGTTATACGACAGCTTCAACAGGATTGACCTTGAGCCATGCTTTAGAAAGTAAAATCAATGCTGCGGCAGTCGAGTATCATGATTACTACCGTCCTAAATATATGCCTTCGACTAGTATGTTGACGATTAAATTAGTTTATAATCGCGATAATCATCTGATTTTAGGAGCCCAATTATTTAGTAAACATGAAATAGCCCAATCGGCGAATACAATTTCCGTCTGCATTCAAAATAAGAATACGATTGAAGATTTGGCCTTTGTCGATATGCTCTTTCAACCAAATTACGACAATCCGTTCAATTATTTGAATTTAGTTGCTCAAAAAGCAATTCAACAGGAAAAACAAAACAGCCGCTAATTTTTAGATTAGCAGCTGTTTTTATTTGTCATCATCTTTTTTTAATTTTAAGAGGCGAGGCTTGCCATAAAAATAGCCTTGTCTGAGGTCGATATTTAAGGAATCGGCCAATTTGTCATCTGTTTGGTCTTCAATACCTTCCAAAATAAAACGGAGGTTATTTTTTTGACTGAAATCACGCCAGAAAATAACTTTTTGTTCGATATCTGGGTCGCGTAATTTCTCACCAAAATTTTGAATTGCAAATTTAATTTCTGAAGCGAGAGGAACTAAATCTTTAATTTGGTCTAATTGATTAACGCCGGTTCCACAATCGTCGAGGCTAAAATCCATGCCATAATTGATGAAATCTTTGATTAAAGGAATCAGTTGAGAATTCTTCCAATCGTAGTCAGGCTTGTCTTCTGTCAATTCAACAACAAGTCGTAAGGGACGCAAATTCTTTTGAGCCTCAATAATGGCTGCTCTTACTTCTTGGTCCATCAATTGATTGCGATTGATATTTACCGAAACGGAACCAATTTTTAAGGATAATAAACTAGTTGTATCAATCAATAATTTAGCCATGAGGTGAGAAGGGACGTCAGAAAAATTTGCTGGTGGACGCCATCCTTGCTCAGTCTTTTTTTTCATAAGCAATTCATAGCCGATCAGTGAATCATTGACCTTATCGAGTTGAGGTTGAATAAAAAATCTATACATTATTAAATAGGCTCCCTAAATAATCTCAAATATGTCTGAATCGGATTACTGAATCAATCTTACTACAATAGAAGTTTCATGTCATGATGAGCAATGCCGACTTCCTGATATTGTTTGCCGATGACCTTAAATCCTAATTCTTTATAAAAATTTTGAGCATGATCTTGTGCTCCAAGGATGACATAATTATAACCTTGTTTTTTGGCAAATTTAAAAATATATTTTAATAATTGAGAACCAAGATTTTTGTGACGGTAATTTTTTAGAACAGCAACTCTTTGAACATGGATGCCGCCATCATCAAGTGGAAAGAAGCGAGCCGTGGCAACAGCTTTGTTGTCAGAGTAAAGGTTGAAGTAGGTACATTGATCTTCTTTGTCATCAATTTCTAAATTTTCTGGAACATTTTGTTCGTTAATAAAAACAATTTTTCTAATATTTGTGCTATCTTTGTAAGTATTAGAACGTACGTCGCTGGAATATTTGATTTCGTTCATGGATATGACCTCGCTTCAAAAAATGTCAATATACATCTATTATATTACAAATATTCTCAAAAACAGGCCCGATTATGAATAGATAAAAATACAATTTTTAAAAAAATGAGCGAAATTGAGCTTGCTACAATGTAATCAAGTGTCGTGTTGTTCTAATTGCAATAAAGGATAGGATAAAAAAAGTACTACTGTAGAGGAGGAACCGACTAGTGAAAGTAATCGTTGTCGGATGTACACATGCTGGAACGGCTGCAGTTGAACAAATTTTAGAAAAGCATCCTGAAACCGATGTGACCGTTTATGAACGGCTGTTCGTCAAATTAAGTTGATGGCAGTTTACATAAGCAGTTAGATCATAATTGGTCTAGCTGTTTTTTATTTGGCTGACGAGCTTGCTCGGAGCCAAAAAATTTGAAGATTGATACGCTTA
>NZ_VDFO01000062.1:0-8263 GCF_009600995.1 Companilactobacillus halodurans
ATTAAGCGTATCAATCTTCAAATTTTTTGGCTCCGAGCAAGCTCGTCAGCCAAATAAAAAACAGCTAGACCAATTATGATCTAACTGCTTATGTAAACTGCCATCAACTTAATTTGACGAACAGCCACTTTTTAAACTATATAATTTATTTTTGACTATTTCTCAATAGTTTGATTCAAATAATAATTAAATTAAAATTTTGCGTCCAATGGAGGAACAACTTGCTTTTTACGTGAAACGACACCTGGCAATGAAGCTTTATTATCTTCGACCTTAGTATTCAAAGCAGCTTCAAAAGTCTTAACAGCACTGTCATCACCAATGATGATACCTGTTGTATCGCTTGTCAAAATGTTAGTAATCAAAAGCACGAACAAGTTATAGCCTTGCTTGTCGCTTTCAGCTTTAATATCTTTAACGAAATCACTTTCGCGTTTCAAAGTATCATTGATATCAACTGTATTTACTTGAGCAATACGTACACTGTTGCCATTCATGTCAAAACTCTTGGCATCCATATCGATCAATTCTTGTGTTGATTTGCTGTCTAGGTTTGTACCGGCTTTAAGCATTTCCAAACCATATGTTTCATAATCGATGCCAGCAGTCTTTGCAAGGCTCTTCAAGGCAGCTTTATCTTCGTCAGTAGTTGTAGGTGATTTCAACAACAATGTATCAGAAATGATTGATGAAGCCATCAAAGCAGCAATTTTAGCAGGTACTTCAACATCGTTTTCGTTGTACATCTTCCAAATAATTGTACTTACACAACCAAGTGGTTCAGCACGATAGTACAATGGCAATTTTGTTTCAAAGTTAGCGATTCTGTGGTGATCTACAACGTGTGTGATTTGAACATCGTCAATATCAGGAACGCTTTGTTGTTTTTCGTTGTGATCAACGAGCATAACTTTCTTAACTTCACCATTGATGGCTGAGATGATACGTGGATATTTAGCATCAAAGTGGTTATAAACAAACTTTGTTTCCAAGTTTGGTTCGCCTAAAGCAACAGCTTCAGTGTTATAACCTAATTGATTTTGCAAATATGAATAAGCAACTGCTGCTGAAACAGCATCTGTATCAGGATTTTTGTGTCCAAAAACTAATTCTTTTTCCTTTGGCATGTGTACTATACCCCTTTATATAATTTATCTTGAAGATTTGAGACGATCGATATAACTCATCTCATTTAAGAAATTATCCCATTCTGTCAAGAATTCTTGAATCCGTGGTATCTTTTCTTTATCTTCTCGATATACAAATGATAAATCACTTGATATGGCTGGTTCAAGTGGTGTTTGATAAAGTTTAAACATCTCTTGATGAGCAATGCAAAAGCTTAACGGTAAAATCGTATAAACATCGTCTGATTCTTGAGCAAACTTCAAGAGTTGATAAGGGGATGAAAATCTAGCAATGACCTTAGGGTCATCTACTAAAGCATCCCTGAATCTCTCTCTCAACAATTCTGCAAAGTAATATGTCTCCAAATAAGTTGCCCAAGGTTTAGCGATGGCATCCTTATAACGGACAGATTTTTTCTTGTTAAGTTTTTCATCGCCATGAATCAACATAATATTATCACTGAAAATCTTCTTCGACTTATAAATTTTCCAACTCTTAATATTCTTATCAGGTAAATACATAATTGCTAAATCAATTTGATTATTTTGAATATTGTCCCAGAGTTCTTTTCTCGTCAAAAGATTCAAATCAATGATGACATTTGGATTGATTCGATTATATTCAACAATAAAATCTTCAATGACCATCGACTCAGCCGTCGATAATAAACCAATACTTATTGTACCAGTTTTTTCCGATGACTCTTGTTGAATTTGGTCAGTGACGCCATTGATCAGATCAAAAATCTGATGGGTCGTTTTTAAAAGCGACGTCCCAGCATCGGTCAAATAAATCTTTTTGCCAACGCTGTAAAACAATGGTGCTCCCACGACTTTTTCAATTTTTTTGATTTGTTGCGTCAAAGCTGGTTGAGTAATCCCCAGCAATTGTGCTGTCTTCGTGTAACTCATATTTTTAGTCAATTCATCAAAGTAATTCAATGCTTTGGAACTAAAGACTCTTCTCGATTTTTCGTCCAGCAATAAAAGAATCCTCCTAAGTATTTGTGAAAGTAAAAATTAATATATTCAATAAGATAATCATACTATATAAAGTTAAACTATGCTGTTGATATTACTTCTTTTCAGCAATTTTTTTCACAAATCTGATTGGTTCGCCATCGCTCTTCGGATCCATAACAAATGATCCATTTGAATATCGATCAGTACTTTGGTGACTTGCTCGATCAATTTTAATTTCGTTATTAGAATCAGTCACAATTGAAATTTCCTCTTGATTCAAAAGATTCGTTACTAAACAAATTCGATGTGGCTGACGTTTCAATTCACGCAAGGTCAAAACTCCACGACGAGCTCGACTAGTTACCGGAATTTCTGACAATTTCATCTGTTTGTATGAACCACGTTGCGTCAAAATAACTATCTTCTCATTTTCATCTTGGCTCAAGAAATAACCAGCTAATTCATCATCATCTTTTAGACTGACGAATTTAACGCCAATAGCCTTGCCACTGACTTCTGGTACTTCGCTGACAGGAAAGGCTGAAGCGTATGAATTTTTGGTAAAGACATAAATCAAATCTAAAGAATCAGGTTCAACATAGTAAACATCTAAGACTCGAGCCCCATCAGTCTTTAATTTGGCATATTTTGAAGCTCGAGATTTATAAGTCCGACCTGGCAACAAATCTTTGAAAGAAACTTGCTTAACATAATTTTCACTCGTACCAATCAAGAAATTACCAGTCTCTTTTAAATCTTTAAAGACAAAGGTCCTTAAAATCGATTCATCGCTATCTAAGCCGATTACTTGCGACAAATGAGATCCAGTATCTTTCCAACGACTATCTTCAATTTCAAAGACTTGTCGATAAATCAGATTTCCTTTATCGGTAAAGATAAAGACATGATCTAAGGTATTGACATTTTCATCTGCAATTGGATAATCGGCATCTTTTAAGCCATTATCATCCGCAGTCGATGCTTGATAAGAACGAAGACTGCTGCGTTTAACATAGCCGTCATGGCTGACCAATAAACGAACATCCTCACTGGCAACTAAGACGCTTGTATCGACTTCAATCTCTGAAACCTTATCTTCAATCTTAGTACGACGACTATCGCCATAATTCTTACGAACTTCTAGCAATTCTTTTTTAATAACTGACATTAAAGTCTTAGGGTCACTAATAATTTTATCAAGTTTTTTAATTTGTTGTTTTAATTCTTTATCTTCTTTTTCCAAGTCAGTTACATCGGTATTAGTTAAACGATATAACTGCAATGAAACAATAGCCTCAGCTTGTTCGTCGCTGAATTGATAATTTTTAATCAAATTATTCTTAGCATCAGATTTATTCTTACTGCTACGAATAGTCTTAATTACCTTATCAAGAATCGAAAGGGCCTTGATTAAGCCTTCAACGATGTGCAAACGCTTCTTAGCTTTAGTCCGATCGAACTCGCTGCGACGTAAGACGACGTCTTTTTGATGTTCCAGGTATTCCTTCAGGATTTGAACCAAACCGACCTGCTGAGGACGCATGTCAGCAATGGCAACCATGTTAAAGTTATAAGAAACTTGTAAATCAGTATTTTTAAACAAGTAATTTAAAATACCATTAGCATCGACATCACGCTTTAATTCAACTACGATCGACAAACCTTGACGGTCACTTTCATCACGAACTTCTGCAATGCCATCGACTTTCTTTAAGACTCTAACTTCATCCATTTTCTTGACTAACTGGGCTTTGTTCACTTCATAAGGTATCTCGGTAATCACAATTTGTGATTTATGACCACGCAATTCTTCGATAGAAGTCTTGGAACGTAAGTAAACTTTACCTCGTCCAGTCTTATAAGCATCCCTGATACCTGATTTACCTTGCAAGATACCGCCGGTTGGGAAATCTGGCCCTTTAACGATTTGCATTAATTCGTCTAAGGTAATATCCGGTTTTTCAATCATTTTGATAGTTGCATCGATAACTTCAGTCAAGTTGTGTGGTGGAATCTCCGTTGCATAACCCGCTGAAATACCAGTTGCACCGTTGACCAAAAGATTAGGAAATCTAGCAGGAAGAACCTTAGGTTCTTTTTGCGTGTCATCGAAATTCCACTCTTCGTCAACTGTATCTTTATTGATATCACGCAACATTTCCGCCGAAATCTTGCTCAAACGAGCTTCAGTATAACGCATCGCAGCTGGTGGATCGCCATCCATTGAACCATTGTTACCGTGCATTTCAATTAGCGGTTCACGTAATTTCCAATCTTGAGATAGTCGAACCATTGCCTCATAAATAGACGAATCACCATGAGGGTGAAAGTTACCCATGACATTTCCGACACCCTTCGCAGATTTACGAAAACCCTTGTCATAAGTATTGCCATCAAGAAACATCGAATACAGAATTCTTCGCTGAACCGGTTTTAAACCGTCACGAATATCAGGTAAAGCTCTTTCTTGAATAATTGATTTTGAATATCTCGCAAATCGATCTCCCATGATTTTTTCGAGCGAGATATCTTGAATTTTAGGAGAATTTTCAGTCACTATTTATCACCTATTCCTTATTCAATAAATCGTCAACGATTTTTTTATCGATTGGATCAGTCTCTTCAACGTTTTCCAAGATATGGTCTCCTTCTTCGGTACCGTTGAAACGAACATTGCTTTCAATCCAATCACGCCTTGGTTTTACCTTATCGCCCATTAATGTAGTTACACGACGTTCTGCTAAGGCAGCATCATCAATGTTAACTCTGATTAAGATACGATTCTTTGGATCCATAGTTGTCTTCCAAAGTTGGTCAGCATTCATTTCACCAAGTCCTTTGAATCGTTGCAATTCATAACCTTTGCCCATTTTATCGATAGCTTCTTGCAACTCATCAGGAGTCCAAGCATATTCGATCTTTGTTTTAGCACCTTTACCCTTTTGCAATTTGTAAAGTGGCGATAGGGCAATATAAACATGTCCTGCCTCAACTAGCGGTCTCATATAACGATAAAAGAAAGTCAAAAGTAAAATTTGAATATGGGAACCATCATCATCGGCATCGGTCATAATAATAATTTTATCGTAATTACGATCTTCCAATTTGAAATCTGCTCCAACGCCTGCACCAATTGTGTAGATCATGGTATTGATTTCTTCGTTTTTATAAATATCTTCAAGTTTAGCCTTTTGAGTATTCAAGACTTTTCCACGTAATGGCAAAATAGCTTGGAACTTGCGATCACGTCCCTGCTTAGCAGAACCACCAGCAGAATCACCTTCGACTAGGAACAATTCGTTTTTAGCAGCATTCTTCGATTGAGCAGGCGTCAGCTTACCAGATAATAAACCATCGCCCTTTTTGCTCTTCTTGCCATTACGAGTACTCTCACGAGCTTTTCTGGCTGCATTTCGAGCTTCACGAGCTCTTAAGGCTTTTTTAACTAATGTCTGAGCCTGCTCGCCATTTTCCATCAAGTAAAAACTCATTTGTTCATAAACTAATTGGTCAACTGCACCACGTGCTTGTGGAGTTCCCAGTTTTCCTTTAGTTTGACCTTCGAATTGTAAAATCTCTTCAGGAATACGAACAGAGATAATTGCTGACAAGCCTTCACGAACATCGCTACCTTCAAGGTTCTTGCTATTTTCTTTTAACAAGCCGACCTTTCGAGCGTAATCATTGAAAGCCTTTGTCAAACCTGACTTCATTCCGGCTTCATGCGTCCCACCATCAGCAGTCCGAACATTGTTGACGAATGAAATAATGTTTTCGGAATAACCGTCATTGTATTGACCAGAAAATTCAATTTCGATTTCAGAATTGGTACCTTCGATATAAAAGATTCCACCGAGAGTATCTTTTCCTTCGTTGAGATACTTAACAAAAGATTGGATTCCATCTTCGTAATGGAAAACATCCTCGCGAACTTCTTCACCACGTTTATCCGTAATAGTGAATTTAACACCCTTGAGCAAAAAGGCTGATTCTCTAAGTCTTTCTGCTAATGTGTCGTAATTAAATTTAATTGTTTGGAAAATTGAGGCGTCGGGCTTGAAACTAATCGTTGTTCCGCTGCCCTCTTTTGTGGAACCCGTCTTTTTAAGAGTCCCAACTGGATGACCACCATTTTCAAAGCGTTCTTGATAAACTTTGTGATCACGAACAACACGAACTGTCATCCATTCAGACAAAGCGTTAACAACTGATGAACCAACACCGTGCAATCCACCGGAAGTTTTATAGCTGTTCTCAGAGAACTTACCTCCAGCGTGCAGCACTGTCAAAATAACCTCAATCGTTGGTTTTCCAGAAGCATGCATCCCTGTTGGCATCCCACGTCCGTGGTCAACTACAGTAACGCTGCTATCTTTGTTGATTGTCACATTGATTTCCTTACCAAAACCGGATAAGGCCTCATCAACTGCGTTATCAACAATTTCATAGACCAAGTGATGTAGTCCGCGTGTATCAGTGGACCCAATGTACATACCAGGTCTTTTCCGTACGGCTTCTAATCCTTCAAGGATTTGAATCGACGAATCATCATAAGATGACTTTGGCATTTATATCATTCCTTTTTCATTTAATGCTAATTCAATATTCTAGTATTATAACACTATTCACGATATACGAATATGTGTTCGTATTCAAGAGAAATCTTTTATTTTTCCCCGAAATAGTGGATAATGTCTAGGTTGGTATTTATAATTTTATTTAAAACACCATAGAGTTACAATATACCAAAAAATAAAGCTGAGAGAGTGATTTTTTAATGAAACTTCTCATTTGTGCAATTTTGGCCTATCTAATTGGGTCATTTCCAACCGCTTATCTTGTCGGAAAAACTTTTTTCCATAAAAATATTTTTGATTACGGCAGCGGTAATGTTGGAACTACAAATGCTTACCGAGTCTTCGGAAAATTTGCCGGGACTGTTGTTTTGATTATCGATATCTTAAAAGGAACTTTAGGCGCCTTGATGCCAGTCTTCTTTAATTTGGATCGGCATTGGGTCTTATTTGTCGGCATCTGTGCCGTAATTGGACACTGCTATTCAATTTTCTTGAAATTCAGAGGTGGCAAAGCGGTCGCTACTAGTGCTGGGATTCTTTTAGCCTACAATCCACTTTTATTTACCCTCTGTTTTATCTTTTTAGCAGCCATCGTCTATACAACTAGTATGGTCAGCGTTGCCAGTTTAACGACCGTCTTATTTTTTGCCATTGCTAGTCTCTTTTTGCATGACTGGATTTTGACGACCGTCGCTGTTATTGTTACTATCATCGTTTATTTCCGCCATATTCCTAACATCAAGCGCCTACTTAAAGGTCAAGAAAATTTAGTTCCGATTGGATTACGATACAAAAAGCAACAACGTGAAAAAAGTAAATAACCAATTAAAAGGCTGAGAAGAAATTCTCAGTCTTTTTTTAACTTAAGGAAATGTTTTTGGTGTTAGAATGTATGCGATTACTATTCAACATACTTACTTTCAATGAATCACGGACAATTAAATATCTTGGGAGGATTTATTATGAAAACAACTAAACTGGTAGTTGGAATTTTGATGATTGTCTTGTCTTTTATCATTGGTTTTCAAGGTATGGCCGCCGGCATTCTCAACGCCTTTGCTGATAAAGGCGCAACTAGCGGCAGTGCTGGTATTTTAATGGCAATTGCTTATATGGTCTCAGGAATTGTTTACTTAGCCACCCAAAGCAAACAAGGCTTAGGAGGAGACATTGCCAATGCAATAATCTTAGGATTGTTTGGATTTATCGCCATTTTTAACGCTAACAAACTTTTTGGCGATTTGATAGTCTGGATCATATTGGGATTCTTAATCGGATTTGGATTTTTAATTTGGCATGTGATTAAAAATAAATCGATTCAAAAAAAGGTTCAAAATACTTCGCAACAAAATAATTTTTCCATGCAAAATCAATCGAGCCATTACCCTTCACGAGCACAGTATCGAGCAATGCATCGCCATTAGAACGCTAAAAGAGCCATAATACCTATTTAAAGGATATTATGGCTCTTTTATTGGCTGTACGATAAATAAAGTTGATAGGTATTTTGCCATCAACTTTATTTTTGTATACCATTTATTAGTAATAACCATTTAAGAACACCAAAAAAGGACACCATTCATGCCCTTTAGATGT
>NZ_VDFO01000063.1:0-7932 GCF_009600995.1 Companilactobacillus halodurans
TATGGATTTAGAAATCTTGACCATTTTATTAAGAGAATAAGATTGATTTGCGCATAAAAAAAGTACCCTCAATGAGGGTACTTAATAAGCTCAAAAATCATTCATCAATACGATTTGACAAAGAGCCGTACTTAATAAGCTCAAAAATCATTCATCAATACGATTTGACAAAGAGCCGATAAAGTACTGTATAAAAACAGTGCTTTATCTCTCTTTTTTTCATATTCCAAATTTATAAATACTTTTCATTTAATTTTTTAGTTAACTTAAAAATATTGGGATTACTATTTCGGTTCTCTTTTTGATAAAAAGCCGGATTATTTAATTTAAAGCGACCATGCTTTTTAATCCAATATGTCACTTCTGGATTATTAATAGTAAAGAAATTTTCCTTCGTTAAACCGTATTTCTTGTACAACTTCTCGTGATACTTATCATCCGGTCTAAATTTCTCAAGTCCTAAAATAACTGTTGAACCGATTTTTGGCATCGGTTCAGTCTGATTTTTCATATATATAACCGTCTTAGGATCATCAATGCCAAAGTCTTCACCAAGATACCGCCCTTCTATATCATTAAAGCAATATTCAGCTGTTGAAAGACCTCCGGAAAATTCAGTTTTAATAGTAGAATTCTGAATTGATTTATCGCCACTAATGACTTTTTCTACAAAAATACTAGCTTTCGTTTCAGGTGTAAAAGGACGCTTCCATTCAGGCTGTAAATTCATTACCTTAGCTTTGACTAAATATTGATTGCCATTTTTTAAACGCGACAGTGACATATTCGTATCATCGTAACCGCTGGGAACAGAAACAATATCATCATTAGGAGCATTCAACTGAACTTTTTTAGAAGATTTTACTTTCTTATTCCAAACTTCCCGGTTCTTCTTAACCAATTGTGCTTGTTCAGTTTGATTGATCTCTCTTTTATTCTGATGCTGACATCCTGCTGCCAAAGCAAAAATGACAAATAGGAAAACAAGTAAGATTTTTTTGATTTTCATTTTTAACTCCCAGTTAAAATATCAATCCCCTTAATTGTTTATTTTAAGCTATCTCCCTTTTTAAATTGGCTTCCAATGAAGTAAGTAACCGCTGACATAAATATAGCTGAGATGGCAAATATAACCAATGAGCTCCAATTGTAATAGCCACCAACAAGTAACATATAAATATAAAAGACTACGAAATAAATCCCCCAGATAGCTCGCTTACTCAAATTTGAAACTACTTGAATCAACGATAAAGCAAATATTAATAATATTTCCCATGGAAAATTATAAAAAAGTGGTTGATGATTGTGTAGGTTTAATCCCAAAACAATCAGGAGCCAAAAAATAATAAATACTATGAAATTTTTAATGACCTTGTTCTTCATATATTCCCTTTCTATTAATCTCTTTTAATAGGGTAACATACTTTTTACTTTTCCATGAGAGACAAAAAGAGCCCGCCAACGCGGACTCT
Organism: Companilactobacillus halodurans; assembly: GCF_009600995.1. Lineage (NCBI taxonomy): Bacteria > Bacillati > Bacillota > Bacilli > Lactobacillales > Lactobacillaceae > Companilactobacillus > Companilactobacillus halodurans. Next base: position 1,473 of record NZ_VDFO01000063.1, read on the forward strand.
TTTTGAATTCATTAATATAGATTATTACTTGTTTAAGTATTCTTCAACAAGTTTCTTGTTATCTTCATTAGTAATTGATTCGTTAACAGCACGATCTGCTAATGTAGCCAAGTCTTTTGTACTCAACTTCTTCATCAAACTTCTTACACGAAGTACTGATGTAGCACTCATTGAGTATTCATCAAGACCCATGCTCAATAGCAATGGAAGCATAGTGTTGTCACCAGCGGCTTCACCACACATGCCGGCCCACTTGCCTTCTTTATGAGCTGATTCAACAACATGCTTAATCAATCTCAAAATTGAAGGATTATATGGTTGGTAGAGGTATGAAACGTGTTCGTTACCACGATCTGCAGCCATTGTGTATTGGATCAAATCGTTAGTACCAATACTGAAGAAGTCAACTTCTTTAGCAAATTGGTCAGCAAGAACAGCAGCAGCTGGAACTTCCATCATCATTCCTAATTGAATGTCGTCAGAAACTTTAACGCCGTCTTTAACTAACTTAGCCTTTTCTTCTTCAAAGACCTTCTTAGCATCTCTAAATTCTTGTAAAGTACCAATCATTGGGAACATGATACGTAAGTTACCATAAGCAGATGCACGTAGCAATGCTCTTAGTTGAGTTCTGAAGATTTCTTGTCTATCCAAACTAATACGGATAGCACGGTAGCCCAAGAATGGGTTCATTTCTTCAGGAAGTGGCAAGTATGGTAAATGCTTATCACCACCGATGTCCATTGTACGGACAACAACTGCCTTACCTTTCATGCCTTCAAGAACTTTCTTATAAGCCTTAAATTGATCTTCTTCAGTTGGGAGACTGTCTGATTGCATGTACAAGAATTCTGTACGATACAAACCAACACCCTCGGCACCATTATCAATAACACCTTGTAAATCATCAGGTGTACCGATATTAGCAGCAATATCAAAGTGTTTGCCATCAGCTGTAACTGAAGGTTGATCCTTTAATTTTTCCCATTCTGCTTTTTCTGCAGCAAAATTCTTAGCTAATTCACTGTAATGTTTGATATCGTCATCGGAAGGTTCAACGATTGCAGAACCGTTTAAGCCATCAACGATGACTTTATCGCCCTTCTTAACATCTTTGGTAATCGTATCTGTACCAACAACAGCTGGCAATTCAAGAGAACGTGCCATAATGGCTGAGTGAGCTGTACGACCACCAATATCAGTAACGAAACCTTTAACATACTTCTTATTTAATTGAGCTGTATCACTAGGTGTTAAATCGTGAGCAACAATAACGACCTCATGGTCAATTAATGCTGGGTTAGGTAATGCAACGCCTAGTAGATGTGCCATGACACGTTTCGTAACATCGCGAACATCGGCTGCTCTTTCTTGCATGTATGGGTTATCTGTCATTCCTTCAAATATTGAAATAAAGTTTTCAGAAACATCGTGAAGTGCTTGTTCAGCATTAACACTCTTATCTGAAACTTCCTTTTCAACTGCACCCGTAAATTCAGGATCAGCCAAAATCATCTTGTGAGCATCAAAAACTTGAGCTTCCTCTTCACCTAGAGATTCCTTAGCGGTATCTCTGATTTTTGTTAGCTCATCATCTGATGTTGAAATAGCATCCTTTAGACGACCGATTTCTCCATCAGCATCTGAAATACTTTTCTTAGTGAAAGACAAATCTGGTTGAACTAAAAGGTATGCTTCAGCAGTAGCGATACCATCACTTGCTGCAATTCCCTTAATAGTTTTAACCATTATTCTGCCAATCCTTCCTTTGTCATTGTGTCACCAATAGCAACGATAGCATCAGCAGCATCGTCACCATCAGCTGAAATTGTAACATCAGCACCTTGGCCAACACCGAGTGACATAACACCCATGATTGACTTCAAGTTTACTGATTTGCCTGAGAATTCAATATTAATATCTGAGCTAAACTTGCTAGCTGTTTGTACTAGCATAGTTGCTGGACGTGCGTGGATTCCTGTTTCTGCAATAATGTGAAATTCTTTCTTTTCCATAATAAATACCTCACCATATAATTATAAAATTCTGTAGTAGACCTACAAATATTCACTAATTAATTTACCATTATCTTCAATTTTTCACAAGGGCTTTGGCCAAAAAAAGTCGTTATAAACCAAGCACGATAAGACGTTTAACGCTTACAACACTAGAGCCTGAAAGCGTTTATATTATTTACATTTTTCAATAAAAATTGAAAAAAAGATATATTTCTTCTATTAGATAAAGAAATTTATCATTTCCAAGACTTAGCACTTGCATTCGTCGAGTGCTAATTATATACTACCGTTGTATCCTGTGATAAAGGAAAGGTGGGGTGCGAATGTTATGTCAAAATTGTCACAAAAATGAAGCGACAATTCATCTGTACACAAGTGTTAATGGTCAACGGACAGAAGTTAATCTCTGCCAAGACTGTTATCAAAAATTAAGAAATCAAGCTAATGAAGGTATGAATAATATGGCACAAAATCCAGGCGGATTTTCTAGTTTCGAAGACTTGTTCAACGCCTTAAATGGTGGTCAGCAACCAAACAATGCTTTCGAGCAACAAGGTCCTCAACCTCAAACGGGCAACGGCAATAGAAATAATGGCCGTCGTTCAGGAGGCAACGGAGTCCTAGATAAGTATGGTGTTGATTTAACTGATCTCGCCAAAAAAGGTCAAATTGATCCAGTCATCGGTCGGGACAAGGAAATCGATCGTGTAATTGAAATATTAAATAGAAGAACAAAAAATAATCCAGTTCTAATTGGTGAAGCTGGTGTTGGTAAGACGGCTGTTGTCGAAGGTTTGGCTCAAAAAATCGTCGATGGCGATGTTCCTGAAAAATTGCAACATAAACATGTCGTTAGACTAGACGTAGTTTCACTAGTTCAAGGTACTGGCGTTCGTGGTCAATTCGAGCAAAGAATGCAACAATTGATCAATGAATTACAAAAGAACAAAGAAATTATCCTCTTTATCGATGAAATTCATGAAATTGTCGGTGCAGGTAATGCTGAAGGCGGAATGGATGCAGGTAACGTTTTGAAACCTGCCCTAGCCCGTGGCGATTTGCAACTAGTCGGTGCAACAACCCTTAACGAATATCGGACAATCGAAAAAGATTCTGCCCTTGAACGTCGTTTACAACCAGTTCAAGTTGACGAACCTTCTGTTGACGAAACTGTCCAAATCCTCAAGGGATTGCAACCTAAATATGAAGATTATCACCATGTAAAATTCTCTAAAGAAGCTATCAAATCAGCGGCAGAACTATCAGCTCGTTATATTCAAGATAGATTTCTACCTGATAAGGCTATCGATTTAATCGATGAAGCTGGTTCAAAGAAGAACTTGCAAATCAATCATGTTGATGTGGCTGACTTAGATAACAAGATTTCAGATGCTGAAGTTCAAAAGCAAGCTGCCCTCCGCAATGAAGATTACGAAAAGGCTGCTTACTATCGTGATCAAGTTACTAAATTCCAAGATATGAAGAATAGTAATAAGGATGAACCAGCAGATAAAAATATTGTAACTGAAAGAGACATTCAAAAGATTGTTGAAGAGAAGACCAACATTCCTGTTGGAGAATTGCAATCAAACGAACAAGCTCAATTAAAGAACTTAGAAACTGATTTGAAAGGTCATATCATTGGCCAAGATAAAGCTGTTGGCGAAGTTGCTAGAGCTATTCGTCGTAACAGAGTTGGTTTCAATAAATCAGGTCGTCCAATTGGATCATTCCTATTTGTTGGGCCTACTGGTGTTGGTAAGACAGAGTTAGCTAAGCAATTAGCTCGTCAACTCTTTGGTTCAGAAGATTCGATGATTAGATTCGATATGTCTGAATACATGGAGAAACAAAGCGTGTCAAAGCTTATCGGTTCGCCTCCAGGGTATGTTGGTTACGAAGAAGCTGGTCAATTAACTGAACAAGTTCGTCGTAATCCATACAGTTTGATTTTGCTTGATGAAATTGAAAAGGCTCATCCAGATGTTATGCACATGTTCTTGCAAATCCTAGATGATGGTCGTTTGACTGATTCACAAGGCAGAACTGTTAGTTTCAAAGATACAATTATTATCATGACTTCAAATGCTGGACAAGGTTTGCAAGAAGCAAATGTTGGTTTCGGTGCTGAAGCTTCTGGTAAAACAAATTCAATCATGAATCGCTTATCAGAATTCTTTAAACCAGAATTCTTGAATAGATTCGATGGCATCGTTGAATTTAATTCCTTGACCAAGGACAACTTGCTCAAGATCGTTGATTTAATGTTAGACGATACTAACAAGATGATTGCTGATCAAGGTCTAAGCATTCATGTTACAAAAGATGCTAAGGATAAATTAGTTGATTTAGGCTTCAATCCTAAGATGGGTGCTCGTCCACTTCGTCGTGTAATTGAAGAACAAATCGAAGACAAGGTTGCCGATTACTTCCTAGATAACTCTAAGGATAAGGAATTGGAAGCCCACCTTGATAAGGGTGAAATTAAAATTTCAAAGTATAGTGCACCTGATACTACAAAATAATTAGTGGTGCTTATGAAAAAGGCTGAAACGTTAAGTTTCAGCCTTTTTTTATACACTATCTTCATTTGACCAGTTTAAAATCGTTTTATAAGTTTCTACAGCACTCCAATTAGATTGAATAAACAATAAAATTTCATTGTCCTTATTCCAAGTTAATTTGTCTCTTTGTCAACGGCTGTTGATGAGGAGTTTTCTGAGGAAACCAATTCATTTTCGAACAGCTTCTTTAATAACTCTTGATAACCTCCATTATTATTGAAAAGTCTCAAATTGCTACCAAAATTTTTGTACCAAAATAATTTGAATTATAATTGTGCTCAATCTTTTTTACTCTTATTTTTATTCCATTGTTTAAAATTTTCTTTACTCTTTCTTGTTTTTCCTTTAAATATCTCGCTAACAGCCATCCGTCGGCATTTTCCCTACCTCTTTCATGTTAGAATTACGGTAATTTAAGTTAGAAGGGATTCTTATGGGAAAGAAAATTAAAAATGAGCAATTTTCCCATAACGGGGAAAGAACTATGGAAAATGATGTACTCTCACCTAAAGTAAAAAAAATAGCTCGCGATGATGTCGAAATCAAGGTCCATTATGTTGATTCTATCGGTAAAGAAATCATCCAACCTACCACGATCAAGGGACACTATCTGGACAAATTAGATATTCCTTGGAAAGAGATACCGGGATATATTTTGTCATCAGTTACCAATTTTCAACAAACATTTATCCCCAATTCTGACGGAATTTATTTAGTTTATGCGAGTCAATTATCGGCACCAGTTATCGTTTACCATCGAAACACCGAGGGTAATCTAATATCTGATCCACAATATTTGATTGGCGATTTGAATCGAAAATTTGATACTAAGCCATTAGAAGAAGCCAACCGTTTCTTGATACATGGTCCAAAAAAACCAACTGGTCAATTTACCCAGCAGGTTCAAGAACAAGAATATACTTACAATCTTTTGCCAGTTAGAAATTATCAAATCAGTAAAGATTTATTTATCCAGACTTCAAACAACGTCCGAGTTTTTGATCAACCATTAAGTAAAAAGCCATTAGAGAAAGTCCTGCCATATGGGACAACTTGGAAAGTTTATCGAGCAGTTCAAGAATCATACAATAATATCATTTGGTACAATCTCGGTGGAAATACTTGGATACCAAGTACAGAAAATATCACGCCAAAAGAAATCAAAAAGGAAAGCTCTCGTCAAGAAATGTTAGACAGCCCCTTAGCAGAGACAGCCAGTAACATCAGTTACACCTACTCCGTAATCGACAGCATGAACATCAACCGTTCAGTTGAAATAATGTATTACAAAGACCAATACATAACAGCTTGGCAAACGCCTTATGGAGATATGGATAACCAAAGATACCGTGGCGGAGAAAAAGTCTTAGTTAAGAAATTAGTGCAATTGGATAATTACAGCGTTTGGGCAGAACTTAGCGATGGATTTTATATTGAAAGCAAGTATCTAAATATTTAGAGAGTGGAGATGGGCGGTTAGCTCCTGGAACCTAAGACAATATGGGAAATAGACTTAGGCGTAGTGAGTTGCTCCATCGCAACTCGTTTTCAATCAGAGAGTGAAGATGGGGGGTTAGCTCACGAGGACTAAGACAATTTCATGAATTGCTCGCGCTTTTTGCGAGTGATTTAGGAAATAGGCTTAGCCGCAATGAGTTGCCCATCGTAACTCGTTTTCAATCAGAGAGTGGAGTTAGGTTGCCCTCATCTCAAAACATACAAATCAAAACAAAAACCCTTAACCAACAAAAAAGGGCTGTTCGTCAAATTAAGTTGATGGCAGTTTACATAAGCAGTTAGATCATAATTGGTCTAGCTGTTTTTTATTTGGCTGACGAGCTTGCTCGGAGCCAAAAAATTTGAAGATTGATACGCTTA